>JBIITU010000402.1:0-3258 GCA_044340335.1 Steroidobacteraceae bacterium | reverse complement strand
GTGTAAGCGGTGTGTAAGCACCCTTAGAGCGTATTCTCGCTCTAACTCCATGAGGCCGCAGCCTTTTTTTCTCCGGCCCGTTTGGTTGAACGGATTATGAGTCCCCTGCACTAACCGCTGTGCTACAGGCCCGCCCTGAGGGGGGCGAAAGCGTAGCACGGTCCCCAGGCCCGCCCAGCTGCAGCCAGGCCAGCCGCGCCTGTATTGAGATTCCAGGCATCCCGGGTAGCATGTCGACCCTCACCCTCACGCCACGCTGGATTCCGCCATGAAGCTCTACTACGCCCCCGGTGCCTGCTCGCTCGCCCCCCACATCGCGCTGCGCGAAGCGGGCCTCGCGTTCGATCTCGTCAAGGTCGAAGGCCGCGGTGCCAAGACTGCCGGCGGCGAGCCCTACTCGAACGTGACGGGCAAGGGCTATGTGCCGGCGCTGCGCTTCGATGACGGCGCGGTGCTGACCGAGTGCACGGCGATCCTGCCGTGGATCGGCGACCAGAAGGGCGGCCTCGCGCCGGCCGCGGGCACGCTGCCGCGCTATCGCCTGCACGAATGGCTCGGGTACCTGAACTCCGAACTGCACAAGGGCTTCGCGCCCTTCTTCACGCCGGGCACGACGGACGAACAGAAGGCCGCGGCGACCGAGAAGCTCGGCCAGCGCCTCGAGTTCGTGCAGCGCGAACTCGGCGACCGGCCGTTCCTGCTCGGCGACGAGTTCAGCGTCGCCGACGCCTACCTGTTCACGATTCTCGGCTGGACGAGCTACGTCGGCGTCGACCTCGGCGGCTGGCCGGGCCTCAAGGCCTATCACGGCCGGATCGCGGCCCGGCCTGCTGTGCTGTCAGCCCTGAAGGCGGAAGGCCTGATCAAGTGAGCGCGGCGAAGCCCGGCTACCTGCTGGTGCAGGGCCAGATCACCGACATCGAGGGCTTCAAGGCTTACAACGCGGCGCTGCCGCCGATCTACCAGAAGTTCGGCGGCCATTACCTGACTGTCACGCCCGCCGCGAAAGTCGAGCTGGCCGAGGGCGAGCCGCGCAACGAGAGCATCCTGATCGCGAAGTTTCCGTCCCGGGAAGCCGCGTGGGCGTTCTGGAACTCGACCGAGTACACCGCTGCCAAGCAACTGCGCGCTGGCAAGGGTCGCTTTTTCGTCACGGTGCTCGAAGGCCTGCCCGGAACCTGACTTCGGCCAGCGCCGCAGGCCGGTTTCACTCCGTTGTCATGACAGTTGCGGCATTCTTCCGAGCATGAAGTACCCGACCTCACCGACATTCGAAACGCTGCTGCGCGCGCGCCTCGATCGCCGCGCTGTTCTGCGCGGCGCGGCCGCCGGTGCGACCGCGCTCGCGCTGGCGGGCCAGAACGCGTTGGCCGCCGCCCAGTCGTCGGCCCAGTCGTCCGCCGCCCGCAGCACCGTGACGCTGGCGCCATCGCGCGCCGATGCACTGCTGCTCGCTCCGGGACACCGACACGATGTCATCGTTCGCTGGGGCGATGCGTTGTGGCGCGACAGTGCGAGCATGGATCCACGCCTGCTGGCGGGGCCGCTGCTGACGCGCGCCGACGCGGCCGCAAGGCAGGAGCGGCAGTTCGGCACGAACTGCGATGCGATTGCCTTCTTTCCGCTTGCTGCGGGCTCGAGCCGCCGCGGCCTGCTGTGCGTCAACAGCGAGTACGTACAGGTCGAGCTCGCCTTCAGCGGCCTGCCGGCCGACGACGCGCGCCGCGCCGCGATGTTCCACGACTGGATCCGCGCGAATCCGAACGCGGTGCGCTGGATGCAGGCCGCCCACGGTGTCAACGTTCTGCAGGTCGAGCGCCGCTCACGCGGCTGGCGCCATGTGCCGGGCGCAGCGCCGACGCGGCGCATCACGGCGAACACGCCCTGCGAGATCATGGGGCCGGCGCGCGGCGCGCCGCTGCTGCGCACGAATGCCGACCCGGGCGGCACGCGCGTGCTCGGCACGATTGCCAACTGCGCGGGCGGCAAGACGCCGTGGGGCACCTACCTGACGGCCGAGGAGAACATCGACGATTACTTCGGCCATGCGCGCAGCTGGGGTGCTGAAACCGACGACTTCGCGACGCTGGCGGCGCATGCGCGCTTTCCACTCGGCGAACGTTCGATCTACGGCTGGGAGTTCAGCGACCGGCGCTTCGATGTGCGGGCCGAGCCCCGCGAGGCGCTGCGCTTCGGCTGGATCGTCGAGATCGACCCGCTCGATCCGACGGCACCGCCCCGCAAGCGCACGGCGCTCGGCCGCTTCTCGCACGAGGGCGCGAACACCATCCTGACGCGCGATGGCCGCGTCGCCGCGTACATGGGCGACGACGAAAAATTCGAGTACGTCTACAAGTTCATCACGCGCGGTCGCTTCGATGCGGCGAACCGTGCTGCCAACCGCGACCTGCTGGACGACGGCACGCTGTATGTCGCGCGCTTCGATGCCGACGGCCGCGGCGAATGGCTGCCGCTGGTCTACGACCCGAACGGGCCGCTGAACGCAGCCGCCGGATTCGCGAGCCAGGCGGACGTCGTCATCAAGGTGCGCGCCGCCGCAGACCTGCTCGGCGCGACGCCGATGGATCGGCCGGAGGATGTCGAACCCAGCCCGGTCACCGGTCGCGTGTACATCGCGCTGACCAAGAACGGCGACCGCAGCGGCGCACGCGCGCGCGACTTCTACACCAATCGCGAGATCGAGCTGGGCACGGACGCAGCGAACCCGCGGCCGAAGAACGACTACGGCCACATCGTCGAGCTGATCGAACAGGGCGACGACGCCGGCGCAACCCGCTTCACCTGGCAGGTGTTCCTGCTGGCCGGCAACCCGCAGGGCGGCGGCACGCTGCTGACGCGCTACGAGGATGTCGTGCGTGGCGGCCTTGCGCGTGAAGACACCTGGTATGCCGGGCAGGCCAATGCCCAGCAGCTGAGCCCGATCGCCTGCCCGGACAATCTCGGCTTCGACCCCGAAGGTCGGTTGTGGATCGTCACCGACAAGGACGACTACTCGTTCGGCAACAATGGCTGCTATGTCGTGCCAACCGCGGGCACCGAGCGCGGGCTGCTGCGCCAGATCGCCAGCGCGCCTGTCGGCGCGGAGGTCTGCGGCTGCGAGTTCACGCCCGATGGCCGCACGTTGTTCCTGGCGATCCAGCATCCCGGCGAGGGCGGCTCCGTCGATGCGCCCGCCAGCCACTGGCCAGACGGCGGGTCGCTACCGGCACGCTCGGCGGTGGTGGCGCTGGAACGCGA
>JBIITU010000401.1:0-3261 GCA_044340335.1 Steroidobacteraceae bacterium | reverse complement strand
GGACGAACTCGTGTTCGACGGCCAGTCCTTCGTCATGGACACCGATGGCAGCATCGTGCTGCGCGCACCGGCGTTCAGCGAGGGGCTGCGCTGCATCGACGTGATGCGTGATGCAGCGGGCCGCGCCGGACCGGTGCTGCCGACGCGTGCTGCGGCTCAGTCGGGTACTGCCGCCGTGGCCCCGGAACTCGACGATGTCGAGAGCGTCTACCGCGCGCTGGTGCTGGGCGTGCGCGACTACGTCGGCAAGCACGGCTTTCCGGGTGTCGTCATGGGCCTGTCCGGCGGCATCGACTCCGCGCTGACACTCGCGATCGCGGCCGATGCGCTCGGGCCCGAGCGCGTGCATGCGGTCATGATGCCGTCGCGTTACACCGCGGACATGAGCGTCAGCGATGCGGCGGAGCAGGCGCGGGGCATGGGCGTGCACTACAGCTG
The DNA here is from genome assembly GCA_044340335.1 of Steroidobacteraceae bacterium. Taxonomy (GTDB): domain Bacteria; phylum Pseudomonadota; class Gammaproteobacteria; order Steroidobacterales; family Steroidobacteraceae; genus UBA964. Next base: position 2,823 of record JBIITU010000401.1, on the reverse strand, counting down.
CATCCCGATCGAAGGCATGTTCGACGCGACCCTGGCTGCGCTCACGGACGAGTTCGCCGGCCGCAAGCCCGACACGACCGAAGAGAACATCCAGTCGCGCTGCCGCATGCTGATCCTGATGGGCATCTCGAACAAGACCGGCCGGATGCTGCTGACGACCGGCAACAAGAGCGAGATGGCGGTCGGCTACGCCACGCTGTACGGCGACATGGCCGGCGGCTTCGCGCCGATCAAGGATTGCAGCAAGCTGCTGGTGTACCGGCTCGCGGCGCATCGCAACGCGCTGGGCGCGGTCATCCCGCAGCGCGTGATCGACCGGCCGCCGTCGGCCGAATTGCGGCCCGACCAGAAGGACAGCGATTCGCTGCCCGATTACGCGATCCTCGATCCGATCCTCGAGGCCTTCATCGAGGAAGACCTCACCGTCGACGAGATCTGCGCGCGCGGCTTCGAGCGCGCCACCGTCGGCCGCGTGCTCGATCTGGTCAAACGCAACGAGTACAAGCGCCGCCAGGCACCGCCCGGCGTGCGCGTCAGCCGCCGCGCCTTCGGGCGCGACTGGCGCTATCCGATCACGAACGGCTACAAGCGCTGACGCTGCGATGGGGCTGCTCGACCGGCTGCGCGGCCGCGAACTCGCCGACCCGGTGTTCGGCCTGCTGCGCAAGCGCGACCCGGACGGCCTGTGGAGCGTGGATTACGACTGGACGCAGCCACCGCATCCGCCGCACGGGGCGCAGGGCATCATCATCACGATCCAGCGCGACGGCGCTCCGCCCGGCGATGCCGACCGCGCGGCCTGGCTGGAACTGCTGACGAACTATCCGGCGCTGACTGGCTCGCTGCAGCAGGCGCTGTGGCGGCTGTGGGAGCGGCATCGGACCGCAGTCGATCCGGATGGCGAACTCGCGACGCTGACGGATGCCGCGGCGCTGTGGCAGGCGCTCGTGCTGCAGGGCGCGACGGTGCAGCCGCACGGCATCGTCGAACTGATCTACGGGTTCTGGGAGCGCGACGAGCCCGCCTGGACGCCCGACTGCGCGCTGGTGGTGCGCGTCGTGGGGCGACGCGCTGACCCGGTCGAGCTGCTCGAGTAGGGGCTCAGCCCCAGGGCTTCCACCACTTCTTCTTGCCGACGTCGCGTTCCAGCGAGGTCGGCATCGGCTGGTCGAAGTTCGCCGCGTAGACTTCGCGCGTCTGGTCGGCGAGTTGCTGCATGCCGAGCTGCTCATAGCTGTAGGCCATGATCTCGAGCGCCTCGCGGATGGCGGGGGCGCCGTCGTACTGGTCGATGGTTTCCTTGGCACGCTGTGCGGCAGCGACCCAGGCGCCGCGATCGATGTAATAGCGCGCGACATAGATGTTGTAGTCCGCGAGCCGGTTGCGCAGGTTGATCATGCGGCGGCGCGAGTCATGCGCGTATTCGCTTTTCGGGAAATCCTGCACGACCTTGCGGAACGCCGAGAACGACTTCAGCGCGCTCTGCGGCGGCCGCGCGTCCAGATCGACGCGAAAGAAACGCTCGAGGATGTTCGGCGCGCGCTCGAACTCGACCAGGCCCTTGATGTACCAGGCGTAGTCGATGCGCGGGTGGGTCGGGTTCTCGCGGATGAAGGTGTCGGCGGCGTCGAGCGCGGATTCCGTCTCGCGGCTGCGGTAGTAGGCGTAGATCAGGTCGATGCGCGCCTGGCGGGCTTCCTCGGCGAACGGGAAGCGCGCGACCAGCGCCTCGAGCAGCCGGATCGCGTTGTTGAAATCCTGCTGCGTCAGGCTGGTCTGCGCGCGTTCGTAGATGATGCCGGGCGCGCTCTGCGGCACGGCGTCGTCGGGACGGTTGCGGCAGCCACCCAGCACTACGGCGAGCGCGAGCAGGGCACACAGCAGGCCGAGTCGCAGCGAGCCGGATCGGGACGGTTGGATGGACACTGCGCCGGGCATTCGGGTCTTCCCTTCTGATTGCGGGGTGCCGGGCTGGGCCGGGCGCGGCATTATAGCCACTCACCCCATTCAGCCCGCAGGTTTGGCTTTCTGATGCCCGAAGAGTTCCCGACGCTGACACTGTCGCTGCCGCCCGAACAGGCCGGGCAGCGCCTCGACCAGGTCCTGGCGCAGCTGTGGCCGCAGTTTTCGCGGTCCCGGCTGCAGCACTGGATGGCCGAGGGTGCCTTGCAGGTCGACGGCCGCACGCCGAGGCCACGTGATCGCGTGGTCGGCGGCGAAAAGGTCGTGCTGCGTGCCCAGTGGGCCGAGGACACCCGCGTGCAACCGCAGGCACTGAAATTGAGCGTCGTGCATCGCGACCGCGGCCTGTTCGTCATCGACAAGCCGGCGGGCCTGGTCGTGCACCCCGGTGCCGGCAATCGGGATGGCACGCTGCAGAACGCGCTGCTCGCGCTCGATCCGAAGCTCGCGCGCGTGCCGCGTGCCGGCATCGTGCACCGGCTCGACAAGGACACCAGCGGGTTGCTGGTCGTCGCGCGCACGCCGGAGGCGCAGGCCCGGCTGGTCGACATGCTCGCCGAGCGCGAGATCGAGCGCAGCTACATCGCGCTCTGTCACGGCGTGCTGTCGGGCGGCGGCACCGTCGATGCGCCGATCGGTCGGCATCGCACGGCGCGCATCAAGATGGCGGTGCGCCCCGACGGCCGCGAGGCGATCACGCACTACCGGATCGAGCGCCGCTTCCGCGCCCACACCCTGCTGCGCGTGCAGCTGGAGACCGGCCGCACGCACCAGATCCGCGTGCATCTGGCGCACATCGGCTTTCCGATAGTCGGCGATCCGGTCTATGGCGGGCGCAAGCGCTTTCCCGCCGGCGCGTCG
>JBIITU010000052.1:0-12927 GCA_044340335.1 Steroidobacteraceae bacterium | reverse complement strand
GCTGTTCACCGGGCTTGGCCTGGGTCTATACGGGCAGCTCGAGCGGCATCAGCTCTACTACGTGGTGGCGGGCATCTGGATCGTGCAACTGACGTGGAGCCCGTGGTGGCTCGCGCGCTTTCACCAGGGCCCACTCGAGTGGCTGTGGCGCCGGCTCGTGTACCGCGCGCCGCAGCCATTCAAACGCGTCGTGCCCGCATGATTTACGCCAAGCTGCTCGGCGTCGCGCTGCTGTGGGCCGGCACCTTCATCGTGGGCAAGTATGCGGCGCCGCAGCTGCCGCACTTCACGCTCTCCGCGCTGCGCTTCTGGTGCGCGGCTGCGATCCTCGTGCCGGCGCTGCTGTGGACCGAGCGGCGCTTTCCGACGCTGTCGCTGCGCACGCTGGCACTGACGGCGCTGGTCGCGCTGTTCGGCCTGTTCGCCTACAACCTGTTCTTCTTCGGGGCGCTGGAACTGATCCCCGCAGGCCGCACCGCGCTCGTCGTCGCGCTGAATCCGATCCTGACGGCGGTCGCGATGGCGGTCGTGTTCCGCGAGCGGATCGCAGGCCGTCGCTGGCTGGGCATCGTGCTGGCGCTCGCCGGCGTCTGGATCGTCATCTCCAAGGGCGAACCGTGGCTGATCCTGCAGCGCATCGGCGCCGGCGAACTGCTGATGTTCGGCGGCGCCGCGTCCTGGGCGACCTACACGATCGCGAGCCGCTTCGTGCTGACCGCGCCGGATGCGCCGTCGCCGCTCGCGGCCACCACGCTGGTGTCGATCTGGGGCGCACTGATGCTGTCGGTCGGCATGCCGTTCGAGTGGTCGCAGTGGTCCGTCGCGGCGGTGGCGCCGGGCGTCTGGGCCAGCATCCTGTACTTCGGCGCCGGCGGCACGGCCCTCGCCTTCGTCTGGTACAACGAAGGCGTGCGCCAGCTCGGCGCATCGCGCACGGCGGTGTTCAACAACATGGTGCCGGTGTTCGGCGTGCTGCTCGCGACACTGATTCTCGGCGAGCCGTTGCTGGTCTCGATGGTGGTCGGCGGCCTGATTGCGCTGGCCGGCGTCAGTCTGACGAACTGGCAACGCGCTGCCGCTCGAGCACCGTGAAGCGGCGCTCGAGCCGCTGACCCGCGGCGTCGATCACGGTGACGGCATGCGCGCCAGGCGCGAGATCGAGCGCCTGCTGGTGGAACCGCTGCGTGCTGCCGAGATAGGCGCCATCCAGGTGCCAGTGCAGCCGCGCCTCGGTATCGCGGTGCACGACTTCGAGCACGACTCGCCCGGGCCGGCCATCGAGCTCGCGCGGGATGTAGACCGCGGCGCCCGCCTGCGGATAAAGGAACTCCATCGGCGTGCGCGCCACCCCGGCGCTGAAGGCGGCCGCACAGTCGGCGCGCACGGGCGGCAACTCTCGATACAGCGGATCATGCCTGCGGTAGTAATGCTCCTGCGCCGGCGGCAGCACGAACCAGCCGACCGCGCGCATCGCCGCGACGCGCTCGCACTGCGAATCCACGCGCGCGGCGCCGCTGGCATCGAGATGCACGAGCAGGTTGTGCGGGCTCTGCCGTTCGAAGTGACTCGCGCGCGGCACCCACTGCTCGGCCCGCTCGCACCAGTCGTTGGCGAGCCAGCCATCGTTGCGACAGACGGCGACCCTCTTCATCGCGAGCTGCGGCGGCGGCAGCCAGTTGGCTGGCGGCAATCGCTGGTGCAGTTCGAACATGATCGGCGCCGCCGCTGCGCCACCCGTGAGGCCCGCACGCCCGTCGCCGCTGGCGTTGCCCGCCCAGACGCCGACGGTGTAGCGCCCGGAACTGCCGATCGCCCAGGCGTCGCGCTGTCCCCAGCTCGTGCCGGTCTTCCACGCGATCTGCCGGCGCGCGACGAACTGGCTCCAGCTGCCTTCTTCGTCCGGCCGCGGCACTTCGAGCAGCGCGTTCAAAGTCAGCCAGGCAGCGGCCGGACTCAGCCGGTGCATGCCCGGCACCGCAGCGTCCGCAGGCGCTGCCGCATCGGCCTGCGCTGCCGTCGCGCGCAGCAGCTGCACGGCGCGGCGCGGCACGCGCGCGACGTCCAGCGGCGCGCGTGCCCGGTCGACGAGATCGGCATGCAGGCCGGTCAATTCCCACAGGCTGCCCTCGGCACCGCCCAGCACGAGGGTCAGGCCGTAGTGATCCGGCGGCTGCGTCAGCGTCGTCATCCCAGACGCGCGCAGCAGGTCGTAGAAGCGTTCGACGCCGTACTCGCGCAGCAACCGCACCGCCGGCACGTTCAGAGACTGCGCGAGTGCGACGTCGGCCGGCACGGCGCCGCGAAAGCGGCGGTCGAAGTTCTCGGGCGAATAGCCGGCATAGTGGATCGGCACGTCGGGCACGAGCATCTTCGGCAACAGCTGGCCGCTGTCGAGCATCGCCGCATACAGCAACGGCTTGAGCACGCTGCCCGTGCTGCGCGGCCGCTGCACGACATCGACGGCGTAACCATGTTCGTTGCGCAGCGACCATTGCGCGTTGCCCACGTAGGCGAGCACCTCGTAGCGCTCATGATCGATGACCAGCGCCGCCGCGTTGTGGATGCCCTGGCGCGCGAGCCCCCGCGACTGTGTCGCGACGACCTCCGTCGCGGCGCGCTGCAGCGCCGCGTCCAGCGTCGACTCGAAGCGATGCTGCTGCGGGTGACGCCGCCGCAACGTCTCGAGCAGGTGTGGCGCCGCGTCGGGCAGCGCGCGCGGCGCGCCGACCAGCGGTTCGGCGAGCGCGGCGACGAGATCGACATCATCGAGCGCGCCGGCCGCATGCAGCCGCTGCAGCAAGGCGTCGCGCTTGGCCGCGAGCCGCGCGCGATTGCGCCCCGGCGTGACCAGCGCCGGCTGGTTCGGCAGCACGGCCAGCGTCGCGGCCTCGGCCCAGCTCAGGCGTGCCGGGTCACGCCCGAAGTAACGCCACGCGGCCGCCTCGAGGCCGACGACATTGCCGCCGAAGGGCGCATGACTCGCATACAGCGCGAGGATCTCCTCTTTGTCGTACTCAGCCTCGAGCCGCAGGGCCAGCGCCGTGTCGGCCAGCTTCGCGGCCAGACCCCGCCGCCGCAGCCGGTCGCCGCCCTCACCGTTCGAGCGCGGCGCGCGCGCCAGTCGCGCGAGCTGCATCGTGATGGTGCTCGCGCCGCTGACGATGCGCCGCTGCTCGAGATTCAACCGCACGGCCCTCGCGACCGCGAGCGGATCGACGCCCCAGTGCCGGTCGAAGCGCTTGTCCTCGTAGGCGAGCACGGCGGCGCGGTAGCGCACCGGCACGTGCGCGAGCGGCGGAAAGCGCCACTGGCCGTCGCTCGCGATGCGCGCGCCGAGCAGTTCGCCGTCGCGCGCGACCAGCACGGCCGATTGCGGCACGTCGAACAGCGGCGACGGCGCGAGCCGCCAGAAGCCGACGGCGGCGAGCGCCGCGAGGCCCGCCGCCGCGACGCCGAGCCGCAGGCGCGGCCGGCGCCTCAACGGCTGCGCGGAACGACCTGCACCCATTGCCCGCGGCTCCGCGCGTTCTTGCTGGCGTCGTACATCGCCTCGGCCGACACGCTCGGCAGGTAGTAGCGGCCGAGATAGGCGGCGGTCAGGCGCGTCCGGAAGCGGATCGTCTCGCCCGACTTCAGGCTGAAGTACTGCAGCACCCGGTCATCGCGCACGTCGACGAAATCCGGCACGACGCCGGCGGGCGCCGCCCACGGAGCGCGCCCGGTCGCATCCGCACCCTCGCGCTCATTGACGGGCGTGGCGTTCTCGAGCCGCTCATTCGCGATTTCCCATCCCGCCGGCACGATCTGCGTCAGCGCGATGTTGTCGAGCTGCAGCGAGGTCCCGTTGCGCACCACGATCTGCGCGACGACGTCCGTGCCCTGCGGCAGCTGCGCGATGTCGATCGGCTTGCCGGCGTCATCGACATACTGGATCTCGAGCGCAAGGCCGGCGCTGGCGGCCTCGTCGTCACCCGCCGCCGGCACGCCGCGGTTCGCGAGCGTTGCGAACAGCACGCGCTGCGACGTATTGCGCACTTGCACCGGCACGCCCGCCGCCGTGATGCCACGCAACGCGGCCTGGTGCAGCGCCGTGGTCGACGTCACCGCCTGCGCCGGTTCCGAGCCGATGCGGCGCTCGAACGTGAACGGCCCGGGCTGGCCGGCGCCGGCGAACTGCGCCATCGCCAGCAACGCGAACGACACCGACTGCGTGCTGTGCCATTCCTGCGACGACAACTCGTCGGAGATCGCCTTGACCAGATCGGGCGTGCGTTCGAGACGGCCCAGCGTCACGAGACTCTGCAGCAGCAGCGCGCGGTCGCGCAGTGCCGAACCGAACGTCAGGTCGACGCCCTGGTAGCTGCGCAGCTTGAGCGCGGCATCCTTCGTCAACGCCTTCGCGACATCGGCCAGACCCGCAACCTGATACGCAGATGCCAGCAGCCAGCGTTCGGTGTCGCCGAGCGTCGTCACCTCGCGCAGCCGGTTCATCGCGCCGACATCCGCGGCACCGGCCAGCGCGAGCACATACAGCCGGTACGCCTGGTCGAGCTGACCCGCGTCGCGCCCCTCGGCGACCGGGCTCCACGCCGCCGCAGTGCCGCGCAGGCTGCGCACGAAGCCGACGCGCATCGACGGCGGCAGCGTGTAGCCCGCGCGCTCGGCCTCGACCAGGAAGTGGCTCGCGTAGGTCGTCGACCAGCGCGAGTACGCGTCGCTCGCGGCATTGTCGAAGCCGCCGCTGCCGCCCTGCCAGTACGCGAAGCTGCCGTTGGCGCGCTGGAAGAAACGCAGTCGCTCGATGCCGGCACGGATGTTGTCTTCGATCTCGCGCTGGCGCGATCCCTCGAGCTTGACCAGCTTGGCGAGCCGCAGCTGCGGAAACACGGCCGACGTCGTCTGCTCGAGGCAACCATGCGGATACTGGATCAGGTAGCGCAGCCGCGACTCCAGGTTCAGCGGCGGCAGGCCCGAGACCTCGAGCGTCGCGGCGTTGGTGCCCGGGATGCCGTGTGCCGCGAGCGTCGTGCGCCAGGTCTCGCCCGGCTGCAGCACTTTTGCCTGGTAGCGCGAGGTCGGCGGATTCGAACTGCGCACGTCGATCGTGATCGATCCTTCGGCGCGATGCGGCCCGCTGGTCGCGACGAACTTGACCTCGCCCTTGCCGAGACGCCCGAGCGTGCGCAACCGCAGCAGGCCGAGCTTCTCTTCGGGCCGCTCGAAGGCGACCGTGACGCTGGCGGCGCCGACGACCTCGAACATCGCATCCGGCTGGATCGTCAACGTCACGTCGCGAATGCCAGCACGCGTCACGAACAGCGACACGGGCACGCCGATCTCCTCGCCCGGTCCGATCACGCGCGGCATGGTCGGCAGCAGCATCAGCGGCTGGCGCACGAACACCGACTTCTCGGTCGAGCCGTAGGCGCCGTTCTCACCTGCGACCACCATGACGCGCACGGCGCCGACGTACTGCGGCAGATCAACGGCGTGCGTCGCGCGCTTGCCGGCCTCGAGCTTGAACGGGCCGAGGAAGCGCACGACCGGCGGGAAGCGGCTCTTCGACGCTTCCTGTTGCGCGCTGCCGGCAGCATCCGAGCCGCCCAGCGCCAGCAGGCGCTCGAGCTGCGCGCTGTAGGCACCGGCGACCTGGTCATACAGATCCCAGCTCTGCACGCCGAGCGCCTCGCGCCGGTAGAACTCGCCGTGCAGTTCCGGTGTGCGGAAGTTCGTCAGGCCGAGCAGGCCCTCGTCGACGATCGCAACGGTGTAGGTCATCGCGCGACCCTTGGCCTCGGTGACTTCGATCTGGGCGCGCGAAGCGGGCTTCCATTCATCTGCTGCCTTGAGGACCGGCGCCAGGCGCGTCGCGGGGTCCGTGACCTTCAGCGGGATCACGCCGTACAGTCGCAGCGGCCGGTCGTTGCCGCGATTCTCGTGCGGCTGCACCAGCGTCACGGCGACATAGACATTCGGCGTCATCGCCGCGGTAATCGGCAGCGTGAAGCGGGTGTTGCCGGGTCGCGGCTCGAGCCAGCGACTCTCGAGGATGCCGGTGCCGTTCTCGACCGTGACCAGCGCCCGGCCCTGCGCGCTCTCCGGCAACTGGATCGTCGCGGTCTCGCCGACGGCATAGGTTTCGCGATCGGCCGTCAGCGTCAGCACGCTGGCTGCAGCACCGGACTGCTCGCGCTGCTTGCCGGCCCAGTTCGGCCAGTCGATGTAGAACGTGCGACCGGTGCAGTGGCCGCCGTCGAGATCACAGGCCCGCACCAGGTAGCGGCCCCACTCCGGATAGCGGATGTTGAATTTCCACGTGCCGCGCCCGCCAACGGTGGCGACTGTGTCGCTGCGGATCACGGCGTTGCTCTCGCCCTGCACGTAACGCGCGAGCGAGTCGCCGCCCTTGTCCCACCACCAGCGCCACTCGACTTTGTACAGCGTGACCTGCACCTTGCCCATCGCGACCGGCTTGCCGTCGGACGTGAGGCTCGCAATCTGCACGACGTGCTCGGTGTCGGTCAGCAGCATGTCGCGCGCCGCGTCGCCCTTCGGCAGGCGCAAGCCGACGTAGCGCTCGAACGGCGAGTAAGGCGCGCTCTGCACGTTGATGCTGAACGCACCGCCGCGCTCGAACACCCGCGTCGTGAACGTCGCGTTGAGCCGGCCCGGCGGCGGCGTGTCGAGCGCGAGGCGCTCGCTGAAGCGCGCGCGCCCGTCGCCATCGAGTTCGCCCTCGAAGACGGTCTGCGGCTCGGACTGGAACTCGCGCGCGGGATCATCGAACACGTAATCCGTATGCGACGTGAACGACGTCGGCGCCGGCGCGAGCCGCAGGCGCACGTCGCTGCGCAGTCCGGCCGCACTGCCGCCGGCCAGCCACTGCGCCGCGATGCCGCCCGCGACGGTGCGACCCGCGGCGAGCCCGTCAGCGCCTAGATCCAGCTCGATCTTCAGGCGGTTCGGCATGACGGTCTCGACGCGCAGGCTGCGCGAGAACGTCGTGTCGCCGAGCTGCACCTTGGCCGTCCACTCGCCGGTGGGCGCGTCCTCCGCCGTGCGCAGGTCGAAGCGGTAGAAGCCGCCGACCGGCGTCGTGTTCGCGACCGTCTGCGCCAGGCGGCCGCGCGGGTCATAGAACTCCAGCGTCGCCGGATGGTTCGGCGGCAGCGTGCGGTCCTTGTCCTGCAGCACGAACGTCAGGTGCAGCGTGTCGCCCGGGCGCCAGATGCCGCGATCGCCGTAGATGTGGCCCTTGAGGCCGCGGCTGACGACTTCGCCGCCGACGTCGAAATGGCTCACCGGTAGCGCGACGCCGGTCGCAAGCTTCAGGTAGCCACGCTGGCCGTTGGCATCGGCGACCAGCAGGAAAGGCTTGCCGGTCGGCGTGATCGTCGCAAGGCCAGTCGCGTCGCTGTCGCCGACGCCGATCTCCTGGTTCTGGAAGTTGCGAGCCGACAGCTTCGCGCCACCGAGCGCCGCGCCGCTGCGCAGGTTCGACACCGCGACCAGCAGCTTGCCGTATTGGTCGCGCTTGGCGAGCAGGCCGATGTTCGACGCCATCAGGTTGCGCGTCGCGACGACGTTCTCGCCGTAGCGGTAGTAGGCGTTCGCGCAGGGATCGTTGCGACGCCGCCAGTCGTAGCCATCGCCCCCGAGCCACTGCTCGGCGTCGTCCCAGTAGGACGACTGCAGCGTGTCGCCATCCTCCTGGCTCATGGGCTGCGGGTCGGTCGCAGGCGGCAGCTCCGCGGGCGCGTCATCGCAGCGATACAGCGAATCACGCGGCGTGATCTGCAGTGTCAGCTGGAACATGCCGCCCGGGAACTTCTTCGTCAGCTCGGTGACATCCAGCTCGTAGCGCTGCCAGCGGCCGGTCTGCGCGCCGGTCAGTGCAATGCTCTTGCGCCACAGGAAGCGGCCGACGCGGCCGATCTCGCCGTCGCCGTCCAGCGCGTTGACCTGCAGGAACTGCGCGATGTTGTCCTCGTAGATGCGCACGGCCGTGACCCGCACCGAGCGCGCGCTGACCGCCTCGAACGGAATCGTCAGCCGCGCCGCATCCGGCAGGATCACCCCTGTGCCGACGAATCGCACCTGCGGCTTGGTGCTGCGGAAGGTCAGGCTGCGCGTCACGCGCTCCTCGAGCCGCGCGCCGCGCTGGTTGCGGATCCCGGGTTCGAGCGTCAGCGTGACTTCGCCGTCGAACTCGCCCTCGGGGTACAGCGTCAGCAGGTTGTTGTCGACGCTGGTGCTGAAGGCGGCGTCGTTCGACAGCCGCAGCAGCCCGCGCAGATCCTGCTGCGACGCGAGCGGATCGGAGAAGCTCACCTGGATCTGCCGCCGCCCGTCGCTGTCGACCGCCTGCACGTCGGTGACGAGGAAGGCGCCACGGGCCGGAACGTCCACCGACTGTTCGCCCTTCGCCTCCGAGCCGATCGGCTGGCCGTCCCAGCGGACGAGGACCGCTTCGCTCGCGGCCTGGCGCTCGAGCCCCGCGGTCGTGAACTCGTGCGTCAGCGCGGCCGCGTCATGCGTCCAGCGCAGCGCCACCGGCTGGCCGCGGTAGGCGACCTTGACGAGCTGCTCGATGCGCTCGTTCGCTTCGACGTCGGCGGCATTCAGCACGCCGCGCAGCAGCATGCGCCGGCTGTCTGTCGCATCGGATTCAAGTCCACGCAGCGTGACCTCGAACTGCGGCCGCTGCACCGCGAAGCTGAACTCGAACGGCGGTAGTCCGGCGGGCACGCCGCGCAGGCCCGCCGGCTGCAGCCGCACCCGGTAGGTCTGGCCGGGCACGAGCTCGGCCTCGGGATCGAACACGAGCTCGCGCGCGCCAGCGAAGCTGGCCGCGCCGCGCACCGCCGGCTCGATCGCGAGCAGCGTCGCGGCGTCGGCGGCTTCGACATCCGTCGCGAACAGCACGCGGATGTCGCTGCGGCGCGAAACGACGCCCGTGGTGTGGCCGGCGATCACTGTCGCCCAGGCCTGCTGCTGCGCCGGATCGGGCGCCGCATCGCCGGCACCGCGCCCGCAGGCCACCAGCAGCGCCACGGCGCTGACGCACACGAGTCTGAAGATATGACGCAGCATGGACGCGAACCTCCCGGGGATCACGCGGTGATCCTACGGAAGTCTGCGGCCCTGGCGCGGGCGAAATTAAGGCGAATTGTGTCGGCGGTATCAGAGCAGCGGCCGCAACGGCAGCAGCTGCCAGAATCGTACCCTGAGTCGCTTCCACCACCCAGCCGCGGCATCCGGGTCGTCGCGCAGTCCATCCCAGCTGTTCTCGGCACGCATGTCGGCCAGGATGGCCGCCGCGACGCGGCGCGCCTGGCTGGCATCGTGCAGCACCACGCCCACTTCTGTGTTGAGGTTCTCCGAGCGCGGGTCGAGGTTGTAGGTGCCGATGTAGACGCTGCGCGCATCGATCACCATCGACTTGGCGTGCAGCGCGAAGATCGGTGCCTTGTCGCGCAACGCCGCGTAGCGCTGCATCAGCTCCGTCTCGATCATCGGGTCGGGGCGGAACTCGCGCACGTCGATGCCGAGCGATGCGAGCAGCGCGCGCTGGCTGCGATAGCCGCTGAAGGCCTGCAGGTTGTCGGTCGACGCCAGCGAGTTCGTGCTGATGCGGATCCGCACGCCGCGTTCACGCAGGCGCCGCAGCAGCGCGATGGCCGGATCCGACAACACGACATACGGCGACTGGATCAGCACTTCCTCGCGCGCCGAGTCGAGCAGCGTCGCGAGCGCTGTCGTGCTCAGCCCGCCACCACCGAGCCCGGCGCGACCGTCGTTCTTGCCGGGCAGGTCGCTGATGAAGTCGACCCGGCCCCAGGTCAGCTGCTGCGCCAGCAGCGGGAAGTCGGCTGCGAGCGCGTCGATGGCGGCGCGCACTTCGGGCGCGAAGTTGGCCGGATCTGCCGCATAGGCGCGAAGTTCCGCATAGACCGCGTCGATGCCGGCACGCTGTGTCGCCGGGTCCGTGCCGAACACGGCGGCGATGTCGAAGCGCTGCTCGACCGGCACGGCGAGCGGATCGCGCCAGAAGCGCCCGAAGCTCGCGTCCATGTCCGCCACCACGGCGCCCATGACCAGCGCGTCGCGATCGCGGAAATTGTAGGCGTGATCGTAGTCGTAGTACTCGTCCGCCATGTTGCGGCCGCCGGTGATCGCAAGCTCGCCGTCGACGATCAGCGTCTTGTCGTGCATGCGCTGGTTGACGCCGCGAAAGTTGGTCACGATGTTGTACAGCCGCCGATACCACGGCACGCCCACGGTCATCACCGGGTTGTAGATGCGGATCTCGACGTTCGGGTGCGCCGCCAGCGCGAGCAGCGAGCGATCCGGCGCGTCGATCAGCAGATCGTCGACGATCACCCGCACGCGCACACCGCGCTCGGCAGCGCGCAGCAGCGCCTCGGAGGCCAGGATGCCGATGTTGTCGCTGCTCCAGATGAAGTACTGGATGTCGATGCTGCGCCGCGCGTGATTGACCAGCCAGGCGCGCGCCAGCAGCGATTGTTCGCCGCGCTCGAGCACGAGGCTCGCGCTCTGGCCGGCGCGCGCGGCGATGGCGGCATCGAGCCCGGCGCGCGGATCGACCCCCTGCGCGTGGCCGCGCGACAGCAGCAGGCAGCCGGCAACGACGGCTGCAGAACACAGCGCGGCAAGCAGGCGCGGCAGATTCACAGCGGTGCGCGACATCCGCAGAGTGTATTCAGCCGCGTCCGGTTTCAGAATGCCGGCGCCGCCGCGCCTGCCAAATGAGAGGAACGCGTCACGCTCGGGCGGCCGCAGGCGCCGGTTCCCACGCCACAAGGCGTGTTGACGCTAGCGCGGTGGCTGGCGGCGCTGCTGCCGATCGCGCAGCTGCTGCAGTCGGCGCTGCCGCTCCTCGATCGACAGGTTCTGCCAGCGCTGGCGCAACTCGCGCCGCCGCTCCGGCGGCAGGCTCTGGAATCGCTCGAAGGCCCGGCGGACCTGCGCCTTCTCATCGGGCGTCAGGCTCTGGAACTGCTGCCAGCGATCGCGGGCCGCCGTGCGCTCCTCCGGCGTGAGGTCGCGCCAGCGGTTGAAGCTCGCCCGCGCGCGCTCGCGCTGCTCCGGGCTCATCGCGAGCCAGCGGGTGCTGCCGCGGGCCAGCGCGTTCTGGCGCGCCGCAGGCAGCGCATCCCAGTTGCCCTCGAAGCGCGCCAGCAACTGTTGCTGTTCAGCGCTCAGCGCGGACCACGGCAGCGGCGTCGTGACGACGGCACTAGGGCGGTCACCGCGCTCGGACCCGGAGATGAAACCCTGCTGCGCAATTGCCGTCTGCGCCAGCGTTCCCACCACCGCCACGGCGGCCAGGGCCGCCCACAGCAACTCGCGTCGCGCCTGTCGTCGATGACCGTTCATTTCCCTGCTCCTGCCAGTTTGCGGATGTCAGTCCTGGCCAGGAAGTCGAGCCAGTCGCCATCCCCGTCGAGTTCGCCATCGGCACCGCCGAGGAACTCGAGCAACTCATCGTCTGCCGCGAGCTGCGCAGCGACGTCCTTGCCAGGCGCCGCTTTCGCAGGCGCTGCCTGCGCAGGCGGTCGCTTCGTGGTCGACGCCGGCTGCGACGCCGCCGGTGCCGGTTCGGCCGCCTGCGTCGCGGCGCCCGCGCCCAGCGCCAGCGCCAGGCCCGCCAGCTGCGCCAGCCGGGCCGCGCCGCGCGCGCTCATGAACCCACCGCCTCGGCTTCCGCGGCGGCCCACTCATAGAAATCGTAGTCGGCGATGTCGCCTTCGCCACTGAAGGCCTCGCCGTCTGCCAGCAGATCGAGATCCTCGAAGGCCGTCGCCGTCTCGCCGCGCGCCAGCAGCGCCTCGCCATCGGCGCCGCGCGGCGCGTTCCACAGCGTGATGGCGACCAGCACCGCTGCAGCCAGCGCGCCAGCCGGCAGCAGCGCGCCTGGCGTGAACCAGCGTTGCCAGGACGCACCCGACAGCGACGCCTGGCGCGCCGCGTATTCCTCGACGGCTTGCTGGCGCGCCTGGTTCAGGCGCGAGCGCGTGCGGCCATCGAGCCGCTCGACGCTCGCGTCGAGCACGGCCTGCGTGCGGCGTTCGAATTCGGTGCGCTCATGCTCGCTCATGACCAGAACTCTCCGAGTTCAGCGCGCAGCGTCTGCAGCGCGCGAAAATAGTGTGTCTTGACGCTGCCTTCCGAGCAGCCCATGGCTGCCGCGGTTTCGGCGACATCGAGCCCTTCGAAGTTGCGCAGCAGGAACGCCTGCCGTTGCCGCGCCGGCAAGGCCGCGACCTTCTCCTCGAGCACGCCGATCGCTTCGTCCATCTGCAGCTTCTCGACGATCGCCGGTTCGATGGCCGCCGCGTTGTCGATGAGATCGCTGCCATCGTCATCGTCGTCGTTCGCATTGAACGGCAACCAGGCCATGACGCGGCCGCGCACCGTGCGGCGGCGCTGCATGTCGCGCACGCGGTTGTCGAGGATGCGATAGAACAGCGGCTTCCACTCTTCGCTGGGCCGCGCGCCATAGCTGCGCACCAGCGACAGCATCGCATCCTGCACGGCATCGAGGGCGTCGGCCTCGTTGCGCAGCCCCAGCTGCGCGATCTTGAATGCCTTGCGCTCGACGCCGGCGAGAAACGCCTCGATGGCACGCGTGTCAGTAGTCTTGGCCGCCACAGTCCTGTGGCCGTCCGGCAGGGACGGCATGCTATAAACGGGACCGAGCGTAGCAGCAAACGTGGTCATGCCCGTCACAACGCGGCCGCTGCCTCTCGGTTGACCTGCGCCGTTGCTCGGTCGCAGCCGCTCCACAAATCAGACACTTACAAACACTCTTGCAGAGCGTTCTTCATGTGTTTGTCATAAACGTTGTAGCTCCAGCGCCTTTCGCACACTAACTCATTGTTTTATATATCTTTTGCAGATGTG
>JBIITU010000399.1:0-3293 GCA_044340335.1 Steroidobacteraceae bacterium | reverse complement strand
CATCCGAAGGGTCGTAGGCCGCATCGAGCTTGCGCAGCACGACCCGGCTGCCGTCGTGCAGCACGACCGGCAGCGCTTCGCCCTCGGCGTAGTCGGCCTTGATCTCGCGCTCGAACGGCACGAAATCGGCGTTCACGACCGGTTCGTAGTGCTCGCGCGTGTAGGCGTAGCTCTTCGTGGAACCTTCGTGGTCGTTGAACGTGACGCACGGCGACAGTACGTCGATCAGCGCGAAGCCGGGGTAGTTGAGACCCGCCTGGATCAGCGGGATCAGCTGCGCCTTGTCGCCCGAAAAGCTGCGCGCGACGAAGCCCGCGCCGAGGCGCATCGCCAGCAGCACCGGGTCGATCGGGGGCTGCACGTTGACCTCGCCCTTCTTGGCCTTGGTGCCGATGTCTGCCGAGGCCGAGAACTGGCCCTTGGTGAGCCCGTAGACACCGTTGTTCTCGATGATGTACAGCATGTTCACGTTGCGACGAATCGCGTGGCAGAACTGCCCGAGACCGATCGACAGCGTGTCGCCGTCGCCCGAGATGCCGATGTAATGCAGCTTGCGGTTCGCGGCATTCGCGCCCATCGCGATCGACGGCATGCGGCCGTGCACCGAGTTGAAGCCATGGCCGCCGCTGACGAAATACGCCGTGGTCTTCGACGAACAACCGATGCCCGACAGCTTGACGATGTCGTGCGGCTCGGCCGAGATGCCCCAGCAGGCTTCGATGATGGCCGCGGTGATGGAATCGTGGCCGCAGCCGGCGCACAGCGTCGACAGCGCGCCCTCGTAGTCGCGGCGCGTCAGCCCGAGTGCGTTCTTCGGCAAGCTGGGGTGGGAAACTTTCGGCTTCGGAATGAAGGTCATGACTGCACTCCCGCAACGCTGGCGCGCCGGCCTTCGCCGAACTCGCCCAGCACGCCATCGACGATGAAACTCGAAGACACCGGCAGGCCGCTGTAGTGCAGCAGCGAGCGCAGCTTGTCCTTGGTGACGCGCGTCTCGAGCGTCAGCAGCGAGCGCAGCTGCGCATCGCGATTCTGCTCGACGACGAACAGCAGCCGGTGCTCCGCCAGGAACTTCTCGACTTCCTCGCTGAACGGAAAGGCACGCACGCGCATGTAGTTCATCTGCACGCCGCGGGCGCGCAGGATATCGAGCGCCTCGTGGACCGCGCCGTCGGAGCTGCCGATCGACACGATGGCGATGTCGGTGCGCGCATCCTGCTCGATGACCGGCCGCGGCAGGTATTTCTTCGCGGTCTGGAACTTGCGCGTCAGCCGGTCGAGCACGATCTGGTACTCGGCCGAATCCTCGGTGTAGGTGCCGAGCTGCGTGTGGCCCGAGCCGCGCGTGAAGTAGGCGCCCTTGCGATGCACGCCGGGAAAAGTGCGGTATGGAATGCCGTCCTCGTCCTTGTCGAGGTAACGGTAGAACTTGTCGATCTTGTCGAGATCGTCCTTGCCGAGCACCTTGCCCCGATCGGGTTGCCAGGCGTCGTCCCACTTGAGATCGCGGCACATCCAGTCGTTCATGCCGATGTCGAGATCCGACAGCACCAGCACCGGCGTCTGCAGCCGCTCGGCGAGATCGAAGGCCTGCACCGACATGTAGAAGCACTCTTCCGGGTTGGAAGGGTACAGGCAGACCTGCTTGGTATCGCCGTGCGAAGCATAGGCTGCGGAGATCAGGTCGCACTGCTGCGTGCGCGTCGGCATGCCGGTGGAAGGTCCGACGCGCTGCACGTCGAACACGACGGCGGGGATCTCGGCGTAGTACGCGAGGCCCAGGAACTCGCTCATCAGGGAAATGCCCGGCCCCGAGGTCGCCGTGAACGAGCGCGCGCCGTTCCAGTTCGCGCCGAGCACCATGCCGATCGCGGCGAGTTCGTCCTCGGCCTGGATGAACGCGAAGTTGTTGCGGCCGGTTTCCGGATCGACGCGGAGCTTGTCGGTGAAGCCCTTGAACGCATCCATCAGCGAGGTCGACGGAGTGATCGGATACCAGGCGGCGACCGTTGCGCCCGCGTAGACGGCGCCGAGGCCGGCCGCCGTGTTGCCGTCGATCATGATGTGGCCGGCGGTCTTGTCCAGTTTCTCGACCCGCAGCGGCAGCGGACAGGCGAAGTGCTGCTTCGCATAGTCGTAGCCCAACTGGATCGCCTGCATGTTGGCGTCGACCAGGGCCGGCTTCTTGGCATAGGTCTCGGCCAGCAGCTCGCGGATCTTCGCGAGATCGAGATCGAGCAGCGCGGCGAGCACGCCCGCGTAGCAGATGTTCTTCATCAGGATGCGCGTGCGCACGCCTTTGAAGTTCTCGTTGCAGAGCCTGGCGAGCGGCACGCCCAGCACGGTGATGTCCTCGCGCTTCAGCAGCGCCGGACGCGGCCAGGTCGAGTCGTAGACCAGATAGCCGCCCGGCGCTACGTCACGCAGGTCGCGGCCATAGGTCTCGGCGTTCATCGCGACCAGGATGTCGACCTGGCCCGAGCGCGCGACGTAGCCATCCTTCGAGACCCGGATCTCGTACCAGGTCGGCAGGCCCTGGATGTTGGACGGAAAGTAGTTCTTGCCCATCACCGGGATGCCGCTGCGGAAGATCGACTTCATCAGCAGCGTGTTGGCGCTCGCCGAGCCCGTGCCATTGACGCTGGCGATCTTGATCACGAAGTCGTTGACGCGCGATGTGGCGGGTGACATGCGGACTCTCGCTCAGGCGGACTTCAGGGAGGCGGCGGCGCTCGCCGACGGCTGGGCGTCGGCATGCGGCCACTTGACGATGGACTTCTGCATGTCCCACGCGGCCGTCGGGCAGCGCTCGGCGCACAGGCCGCAGTGCACGCACATGTCTTCGTCCTTCACCATGACGCGGCCGGTGTGCATCAGCGGCCCGCTGACGTACAGCGCCTGCGTCAGGTTCTGCGCCGGCGCCTTCAGGCGCGTGCGCAATTCGGCTTCCGGGCCGTTCGGCGTCATGGTCAGGCAGTCGACCGGGCAGATGTCGATGCAGGCGTCGCATTCGATGCACAACTTGGCATCGAACACGGTCTGCACGTCGCAGTTCAGGCAACGCTGCACTTCCTCCGCAGCCTGCTCGGCCGTGAAACCGAGCTCGACTTCGATGTCGAGCTTCTTGAAGCGCTCCTTCAGCGACACGTGCGGCATCAGCCGCCGTTCGACCGGCGAGTAGTCGTTCGCATACGCCCACTCGTGCATGCCCATCTTGCGGCTCTGCAGGTTCACGCCCGGCGGCATGCGCTCGGTGACCGGCAATCCCTGGCAATGCAGGTGGATCGAGATCG
>JBIITU010000397.1:0-3315 GCA_044340335.1 Steroidobacteraceae bacterium | reverse complement strand
CGCCGGATACCGCCGTCAGCTCGTAGGTCTGGTTCAGCACGTCGGAGGTCAGGCGCACCGGCAGGCAATCCTCGCCGCCAGCCCAGACGTCGAAGAAATCGACGCCCGGAACCTCGATGCGGATGTGGCGCGTGTCGAAGCGGCCGGCGGGGCCTTCGATGACTTCGGGGCCATGGTCGATCACGCGCGCGAAGCCGGCGGGCACGGGAATCAGCGCCGGCCCCGAGCCGCCGTTCGCGAGCGTCGAGCTCGCGAAGGTCACGAAGCTGAACGTGTCGGCCGGGCCCGAGTGACGTCGCAGCCGACCCACGGTCCACGCATCGCCGTGCAGTGCGTGCGTGCCGAAGCAGGCCGCGGGTGCATCGAGATCGAAGCGCTGCGAGACGCGACCATCGCGCGCCGTGAAGCTCTCGCATTCGGCGACACGGTCGCTGAAGCGGAACCAGCCTGAACCGACGAAGCGCGCCGCGACGTGCAGGCGCATGAAGCCATCGGTCGGGCGCCACTGCGGATCGAGGCTCAGCGTGACGTCGCGCAGCAGCTGGTCGTCGTCCATTTCGCATTGCGCCCGCAGCGTGCGCGAGCCGTCGTCGTACACCGAAACGGAAAAGAACTCCCGCCCCATCTCGCCGACGCCATTGGTACGGTAGACCATCTGGCCGCGATAGCTGCGGTGCCGCAGGCTCACAGCCCGAGCGCCCCCGGATTCATCAGGCCACGCGGGTCGACGTCGCGCTTCAGTGCCGTCAGCAGTGCGCGGGCACGCGGTTCGAGTCGGTTCAGGTACGGATAGGCGCGACCGAGCTGGAAGTGCGCGGCACCATGCGCGGCATAGAGTGCGACCAGGTCGCGCTTCAGTTGGTCGACATAGCTGCGCGCCTCAGGATTCGCCGGGTAGCTGGGCTGGCTCGCCAGGAACCCGGGCTCCAGCATGCGGCGGTGGTAGGCCGTCAGCGTGTCGGGCCAGTAGATCGCGATCTCGTACAGGAAGCCGGTGGCGCCGACCGGACTGAACATGCCGCCGGTCCAGACGCCGAGGCGCTTCATGTCGGCTTCGCGCGCGGCGTAGAAGTCGGTCAGGGCGTCATGGAAGCCGAGCACGTCGGAATGCCGCAGCACGCCGTGCAGCGGCACCCAGCGCTCGCCCTTGGGCCCCAGGATGTTGTTCAGCGGCGCGAAGGGCAACGTGCGCACGAAGCTCGGCACGCTGTTGGCGATCTCGCGTCCGAACGGTTCGAGCACCGTGCGCAACCGCGCCGCCTTGGCGGTGGCTTCGGGCTGCGTGGAACCTTCGATGATGAAGTGGTGCATCCATTCGCCAGCGCGCATCGCGCGCTGACCCGCCATCGCCATGCCGGCCAGCTGCTTGAGGCCCGCGAGCTTGCTGGGCGCGGCGCGCATGACATCGCCGGCGATCTTCGCCTTGGTCGCGACGCCTTCCTGCTTCGCGATCTGGCCCTGCGACAGCGAGATGTCGAGGCCGAAGTTCTCTTCGTCAAGGTGCTCGACCTGTGCGGCACGCACGGCGGCATGGAAGCTCTCGAAATCGTCGAACGCGAACGACACCGCCTCGAAATGCCCGCGCTGCGCGATCAGTGGCAGGCGGATCCGCGCCTTGATGCCGAGCGCACCGCAGTCGCCGGTGAACAGTCCCGTGAGGTCGGGACCGAAGTTGCGCGTGGCCGTAGTCGGTGCCGTGCACAGCAGTTCGCCGGAGGCGAGCACGACATCCATCGCCAGCACCGACGGCGCCGAGATGCCGAAGGCGCCGCTGCCGTGGCTCAGCGCGTTCTGGCTGACGCTGCCGCCAACGGTCGCGACGAGGCCCGAGAACGGCCCCCAGAACGGCGTGCGCAGGCCGTGCTCCGCGAGCCGGGTGCGCAGCGTGGCCCAGGTCGTGCCGGGACCCACCGTGACGACGGCATTCGGCACGTCGATCTCGATGGCGTCGAGCCCGCCGAGGTCGAACAGCACGTGGCCGCCCGCGGCATAGAGATAACCATCCGTGTAGGACGCGCCACCGCTGCGCGGCACGATGGCGACCCCGGCCGCCGCGCAGGCGCGCACGGCCGCCTGCAGGCCATCGACGCTGGTCGGGCGCACGACGCAGGCGGGCCGTCCGCCGGCATGGTAGACATCCGTGCCCATGAATTCGGTGGAGTCGGCATCTTCGAGTACCGCGGCATGGCCCAGGGCTTCGCGCAGCCGGTTGCTCAGGGCGTCGGCGGGGATCGGGTGTGCGTTCATCGTTGGAAACCTCCGGGCCCAAGCTTGGCATGGGTGGGGCCGCGGGGGAACGCGGGCTGTCAGTCTGTCCGCGGGCGGGCTACCGGGCGCACGCCCGCTGTATCAATGTTGCGGCAGATGCGCTGACGCGATTGAATCAGGCGGCATACCAACCAGCGCAGGGGACTCCAGATGAATGACAAGCCAGCGGCTACACGGCGCGACGTCCTCGTCGCGGGTTCCGCGCTCGCCACGGCGCCGCTGTGGTCGACGGCCGCTGCTGCGCAGCCTGCAGCCGGCGGTTACGATCCGTCGATGTCGGTGAACCTGTCGGCGGAGGAGCTCGCGCAGTACCGCGACCCCGCCCGCCTGACGCACTTGCGCTCGGCCCGGCCGCTCGTCAACCGCGAGCGCGCCAACGAGATCATGGATCGTTACGGTCTGGATGCACTCGTTGCCGCGACACCCAAGAATGTCTACTACCTGTCGAGTCACGACAACGCTTTCTACCACACGGGCATCGAGCACATGCTGTTCGCGGTGCTGCCGCGGCGCAGCGATGCACCGCCGACGCTGATCATCTGGGGCGCGCTGCTGTATCACCTCGATTACCGGCCGACCTGGATGCCGTCGATCGAGATCTTCACGGCACCGCTGCCGGTCGAGCGCCTCGCCGGCGGTGCGCTGCCTGCCGGGGCGTCTGCAGATGACCCGCCGGCCGTGCGCTACAACCGCAACCTCGTCCGCAAGGGCGCGGCGCTGTCGGAACGCGACCGCTTCCAGCTCGCGCTGGCCGCCGAGTTCGCCGACAAGCCTGCCGCGACCGCGATGCATGCACTGCGCCGTGCGCTGGTCGCAGGGGGTGTCTCGAAAGGCAAGGTCGGCTTCGACGACGCGCGCGTCATTCCCTGGCTGCGCGATGTCGGCATGCCGGATGTCACGGGTGTCGATGCGTTCGACATCTTCAAGGAAGTGCGCATGGTCAAGTCCGCGCACGAGATCGAACTGCTGCGCGAAACCTCGCAGCGCTGCGAGCAGGCGCTCGACGCGGCGATCGCGACCTTGCATGTCGGGCAGGCCATTGCCGAT
>JBIITU010000395.1:0-3323 GCA_044340335.1 Steroidobacteraceae bacterium | reverse complement strand
AGACGGGCGGGATGAAGATCACGTCGCCCTGCAGCAGCTTGGCGTCGTTACTGGTATCGCCGCGCAGCAACAGGTCATAAAGATCGAGGCGGCGGATCACCGCGCCCTGGCGCTTGAGCTGGATGTCACGCAGCGAGCCGGTCGGCTTGATGCCGCCCGAGGCATACAGCGCCGCCGTGATCGATCCCAGCCCGCTGACGGTAAACGAACCAGGACGTATCACCTCGCCCAGCACGAACACGCGGATCGAACGCGTGTCGCCCATGCTCACGCTCGCGCGCACGCCGATCATCTGCCGCGACACGCGCGACTCGAGGTCGGCACGCACGGCGTTGAAGTTCTTGCCAGCCACACTGATGGGGCCCAGCTCCGGGAAGCTGACTCGCCCGTCGCGACCCACCGTCAGCCGGAAGCTGCGGTTCTGGCTGCCATACAGCTGCACCATCAGCTCATCGCCGGCACCGACGATGTAGTCCGACGGCACCGGCACATCAGTGACGGGCGCGAAGGTCGACGGTGACTCGTTGAACAGGTCGTAGCCAAACGGCTTGAGGCCAGCCAGGCCCTGCTTCATCACCGGCAGGCGCGACACCCGTACCTCGAGCTTCAGCAGCACAGGATCCGCTGACAGTCGCCGCGTGGCCTGTTCATCCGACAGGCCCGCCAGCGCCATCGGACTCAGCCCGGGCAACTGCAGCATGCCGCTGCGGTCGAGCTGGTAGGGATTGCGCGCGCGCACCAGAGCGATGAGCCGCTGCAGTTCTGCCCGTTCCTCTGGCTCGTAGGTTGGCGCCGGCTCACCCGGGATCTGGATCGGCGGCAATCCGGCGCCCTGTGGTTCTATGCGCGCGGGCTTCGCCTTGATGAAGTCGATGTCGATCAGGACGGTGTCGTCGGCCTTGAGCGCCGTATCGAACTTCGCCAGGTCCGCAGCCGAGGGCCGCGCCATCGTTGCTGCGGCATCACGTTCGCGCGCGTTCGTGCCCGCTGCGCTGGCATCTCCGCCGCCGAGGCCCAGCTGCTGCATCAACGCAGCGCGATCCTCGGGGCTCAGGCTGCGCAGCAGTTCGATCTGCTCGGCGCTTGGCACCTGCGCCGGCGCGATGCCGGGTGCGAACGCAAGCAACGCTGCCAATGCCAGTGCGCACCCCGCGAGCGTCGAACGCGCGCGCATCAGAAGCCTTGCCGCCATTCAATGAATCCCCGAACGTCCTGTGAGCGGCGCACGGCGCCGGAGGCATCGTCGAACCCGAGACCGATCCGCAACCGGCCGTTGCCGATCGTCTCGAACTTCAAACCGCGATTGTACTCAAGTTCGATGTTGCGCACTTCGGCCGGGCCGGTAGCCAGCGCATGGGTCAGATCCGGCGTGGGCCCGCCGCGATTCAGGTTCACCTTGCGTACCAGCACGTGCCAGCTGTCGCCGTTCGGCTGCACCAGCATCGCGGCGGCCGAATACATTCGGCCATCGTTGTCCATCGCATGACCGATCACGCGGCCGCGATAGGCATAGCCCTGGGGAAACAGGTTGTTGCGGTAGGCGCAGTTGAACTCGGGCGTGCTCTTCGTGAACGTGCAGGCGCTGTCGGCGAACTCGCCGCGTAGCCGCCAGCTGCCGAAGCGGTTCGCGCCCCAGATCTCGCCACCCAGCAGCCCCAGGAACTTGCTCGGCAATCCACTGGCCTCGTCTTCGCCAATGAACTGCGCGTAGCCGGCGATCGGAAGCTTCTTCCACGGCGAACGCACACGGATGTCATAGCCGGCCATCTGGTTGCCGGGCTCCTCGTTGATCGTCAGGTTTGCATCACGGTTGTCGCGACCCAGCAGCAGATCCCCGACCGTGCCCAGCGTGCACTTGCGTCCCTCGCCGCAGAACTGCGCGCTGCGCGTCAGCGCGACCTCGAGCCAAGGCTTGGGCTTGAACGCGACGCGCGCGGCGAGGTACTTCACGTCCGGCAGCACAGTCAGCGTGCCGTCACGGGCGCTGTCGCCACGGTCCGCCTGCCCGACCGCAAGACTCGCCCGCCACGGGCCGATCCAGCGCAGCCACGGCGTCTTGAAGGCATCGGTGTAGTTGCGCTCGACCGTCAGGCTCGGGATCGGGCGCGCGTTGGTGCCCAGGATCAGGCTGCCATCCCAGCCCGGCCCCCACCAGCGCTGCATCAGCCCGGCCGAGACCATGAAGTTGCCGACGCTGACGCCCACGTAGGAATTGTCGAGCCGCACGGTCGCGTTGTCGGCCGGGTCCGCCGCCGCGGTGACCTCGAGTCGCGCGGCGAAGCGCTCACCCAGCCACGACATCGCCGCACTGACTTCGCCCTCATCACGCGGTGTGTCGCTGAAGGTGCGCAACTCGGTGGGTTCGCCGACTCCGGCAACGCGCAACTCGAGCCCCGCTGGGCCCTTTGCAGACGCCGTGCGTGCCGCGCGCTGAACCCGCAGCAAAGCGCCATCGATCAGCGGGTTACGCGATGTTTCTGCACCGGCTGCGAGCACATCGCGGGCGATGTCCGGCCACGACATCGGCCACGTCGTGACGGGCGTGCGTATGACGCCCTCATCCGCAAGCAGCTGGATGTCGTGCCGCAAACCAAGGTCGCCGGGGGCCAGCCAGGGGTCCGCGAGCGCTGCAGGCGTGGTGCAAAGCAGCGAGGCTGCTGCAAGAGATTGCAGCAAGTGCTTGAAATTCAAAGGGATACCCCCGAACGCAATCCAAACATAATACGTGGCGCAGGGGTGACAACGCAACGAAATCAGGTGTTTACGGCAGGAATGCGGCTGGCCCGCGGCCAGCGAAGGCGCGACAGTGCACCGCGTGACGATACCACCGACCCTTCATTTTCGAGCGTACCGCATATATGGGAGCAGTAATATGGGCACCCATATGAAGACCACCATCGAGATCACCGACGACCTGCTGACGCGCGCCAAGCGCATCGCGCAGCGCGACGGCACGACGCTGCGCGAGCTCGTCGAAGACGGCTTGCGGCGCACGTTGCAGGAGCGGGAGCAGCCCGTGAAGCGCGAGCTCAAGCCACTGCCGACCATGGGCGGTGGGTGGCTGCTGCCGCCCTACGACAAGCTCGGCCTGACCCAGGCGATCTACGACGACTACGAAGACCGCGAACTGAAGATGCTGGGCCTCAAGCCCTACGAATGATCGCCGTCGATACCAACATCCTGGTGTACGCACACCGCATCGATGCGCCCCTGCATCAAGAAGCGAAGGCGTGCATCGATTCCCTGCGCGCATCGCCGAAGCGCTGGGCGCTGCCCTGGCCTGCCGCACATGAATTCATCGGCACCATCACCAGCACGCGGCG
>JBIITU010000394.1:0-3339 GCA_044340335.1 Steroidobacteraceae bacterium | reverse complement strand
AAATCGTGCAGCAGCACTTCCGCCCCGAGTTCATCAATCGCATCGACGACCTGGTCGTATTCCACCCGCTCGGCACCGAGCAGATCCGCGCCATCGTCGAGATCCAGCTCGGGCTGCTGCGCAAGCGCCTGATAGATCGCGACATGGACATCGTGCTCGATGTCGCCGCGCGCGATCTGCTCGGCGAAGCGGGCTTCGATCCGGTTTACGGCGCGCGGCCGCTGAAGCGCGCCATCCAGCAGCAGGTCGAGAATCCGCTGGCGCAGTCGCTGCTGCGCGGCGATTTCGGCCCGGGCGACCGGATCCGTGTCAGCGTGCAGGAAGGGCGGCTGAACTTCGCCAAGGCCGTGTAGTAACCTTGCGGCCTCGCCAGAGGCAACGACGTCTATGCCGTTCTACGAATACGAGTGTGGAAACTGCAAGTTCTACTCCGAGGTCCTGCAGAAGATCTCTGCGGCGCCGCTGCGCAAGTGCCCGTCCTGCGGCAAGAACAGCTTCAAGCGCCTGATCTCGGCGCCGGTGTTCCGTCTCAAGGGTTCCGGCTGGTACGAGACCGATTTCAAGTCGGACAAGGAAGGCAAGCGCAACCTCGCCGGCGAGGAC
Organism: Steroidobacteraceae bacterium; assembly: GCA_044340335.1. GTDB lineage: Bacteria > Pseudomonadota > Gammaproteobacteria > Steroidobacterales > Steroidobacteraceae > UBA964. The sequence goes on along the minus strand of JBIITU010000394.1, from coordinate 2,736 downwards.
AAAGATGCGCCCGCAGCGGTGAAGGACGACGCCAAGACGGAGTCCAAGCCCGACGCGAAGGCCGAGCCCAAGGTCGAAGCCAAGCCCGACGCGAAGGCCGAGGGCAAAGCCTCCGGCAAGTCGTCACGCAAGGCCGCCGCGAAACCCGTCGCGCGCGCGAAGCCGAAGGCGGCGCCGCGCCGCGCCGCGCCCGCGCGCAAGAAGTAGCTCCATCGTGGCTGCCGTGTGACTGCGCTCGAGGCGCTCGCTGCCCGCGAAGCCGGGCGCTACCTCGCGGACCATCCTGCCTCCGCAGTCCTTGCTCGCGCGGCCGCGCCGCACTGGCTCAACGGCGTGCCGATGCACTGGATGGCGGACTGGGGCACGCCGCATCCGTTGTTCGTGCGTGAGGCGACCGGCGCGCGGCTGCGCGATGTCGACGGCCGCGAGTACATCGATTTCTGCCTCGGCGACACGGGCGCGATGTTCGGCCACTCGCCACCGGCGATCGCGGCTGCGATCGCGGCCCAGGCTGCGCGCGGCCTGACCTGCATGCTGCCGGCGGAACGCACGGCGCAGGTTGGCGCACAGCTCGCTGCGCTGTTCGGCCTGCCGTTCTGGCAGATCACGCAAACCGCGACCGACGCGAACCGTTACGCGCTGCGCTGGGCGCGCGCGATCACGCAGCGACCCAAAGTGCTGGTATTCCAGGGCTGTTATCACGGCACGGTCGAGGAAACGCTGGTGCGCCGGCGCGAGGGGCGCACGGTGATCCGCGAGGGCTCGATCGGGCCGGCGTTCGACCCGGCGCTGGCGGCGGTCGTGGTCGAGTTCAACGACATCGACGCGGTCGAAGCGGCGCTCGCTGCGGGCGACATCGCTGCCGTTCTGTACGAGCCCGTCATGACCAACATCGGCATGGTGCTGCCGGCCGACGGATTTCAGGCCGCGCTGCGCGCCGCGACGCGTCGCCATGGCGCGCTGCTGATCGTCGACGAAACGCACACGCTGTCATCGGGTCTCGGCGGCTATACGCGCCGCCACGGCCTCGCGCCGGATTTTCTCGTCTGCGGCAAGGCGATCGCGGGTGGCCTGCCCTGCGCGGTGTTCGGCTTCACGGCGGACATCGAGGCCCGCATCCAGCAGGTGCTCGCGGCGCGCGACGGCGGGCATTCCGGTATGGGCACGACGCTCGCGGCCAACCCGCTCGTCATCGAGGCGCTGCACGCCGCGCTGACGTCGCTGCACACGGCGGCACACTACGAGCACATGGAAGCCCTTGCCGCGCAGCTCGAGGCCGGCCTCGTTGCGCTGTTCGCGGCGCGCGGCCTCGACTGGCACGTGTCGCGGGTCGGCGCGCGCGTCGAGTTCGGCTTTGGCCCGGCGCCGCGCAACGGCAGCGAGGCCGAGGCCGCGATGCGGCCCGAGTTCGAGCATGCGCTGCACCTGTACCAGCTGAATCGCGGCGTGCTGGTCACGCCGTTCCACAACATGATGCTGACGTCGCCGGCCCACACGGCGGCCGATGTCGGGCGGCTGCTGACCGTGCTCGGCAGTGCGCTCGATGAACTCGGCCTCGCGGCGGTGTAAGGTCGCTGCATGAGTGCGGATCCCGCTGAATGCCAGGCCTTCCTCGCCGCGAACCCGGATATCCAGGCGGTGCAGCTGGTGCTGACCGACCCCTCGGGCGTGCCGCGCGGCAAGAACATCCGCCGCCATGAACTCGAACGGCTGTATCGCAGCGGCCGCCCGGTCGCAGGCTCGATCCTCGGCCTCGACATCACCGGTGAGGACGTCGAAGCGACGGGCCTCGTCTGGGAAGCGGGCGATGCCGACAAGATCTGCCGCCCCGTGCCCGGCACGCTGCAGCGCGTGCCCTGGCTCGCGCAGCCGACGGCGCAGGTGCTGCTGTCCATGTACGAAGCCGACGGCACGCCGGCCGCAGCCGATCCACGCCATGCGCTCGCGCGCGCGGTCGAGCGGCTCGCCGCGCACGGCCTGCGCGCGGTGCTCGCCTGCGAGATCGAGTTCTACCTGCTGCGCGAGACGCGGGACGCCGACGGCGCGCCGCGGCTCGAGCCGGCGGGCGGCGGTCGCGCCGGTGAGCGCGGCAAGATCGACGCCTATAGCCTGACGCGGCTCGACGACCTCGCGCCGGTGTTCGATGCGGTCTATGCAGCGGCCGAAGCGCAGGGCCTGCCGGTCGAGACGCTGATGTCCGAGTACGCGCCCGGGCAGTTCGAGGTCACGCTCGCGCATCGCGACGATGCGCTGCGCGCCGTCGACGAGGCCGTGCGCTGGAAGCGGTTGCTGCGCGGCGTCGCCGCCCAGCATGGTCTTGTCGCCAGCTTCATGGCGAAGCCGTTCGCCGAGCGCGCCGGCAGCGGCCTGCATCTGCACGTGAGTTGCAACGATGCCGACGGGCGCAACGTGTTCGCGGCCGACGATCCGGCCGGCTCCGCGCACTGCCGGCACGCGATCGGGGGCCTCAAGCGCACGATGGCCGAGAGCCTGCTGGTGTTCGCGCCGAACGCGAACTCGTATCGGCGCTTCCGCTCGCAGAGCTACGCGCCGACGGCCGTCAGTTGGGGCGTCAACAACCGCTCGGTGTCGCTGCGAGTGCCCGCCGGTGCGCCGGCGTCGCGGCATGTCGAGCATCGCATCGCCGGCGCGGACGCGAACCTGTATCTGGCGGCGGCCACGGTGCTCGCCGGCGTCGAACTCGGGCTGCGCGAGCGGCTCGAGCCGGGCGAGCCC
>JBIITU010000392.1:0-3351 GCA_044340335.1 Steroidobacteraceae bacterium | reverse complement strand
TGTGGGTACTGAACTCGGCCCTGAACTTGATGCGGTCTACGTTCGCATCTGTTTTGCGCTGCGATCCGTTGAGATCGAGGAAGCTCTTGCCAACGCGTACGCATTACGGGACCTCGAGCGCTACCTCGAGACGCTGCCGTACGTATTGCGAACGGAGGTGCAGTCGCTGATTGCGCGTCTAGTGGCCACGCAACCCGTCGGATATCGTGACTGTGAGGTGTACCGTTGAAACAATAGTCTTGAGAGCGGAGAGGATTTGCTGTTCAGCGAGGTAAAGAAAGTCCTGCTTCCCGTCTTTGCCAAGGGCCTAGACGACTGGCGCGTTGCCGTGCGAAAGCGCTTTGTCGAGGGATCGCGACCCAACGAATGTCGTGTGATACTTGTTCTTGAGCCCAATGCCGCCGTGGGCGTCATCCGGCCGTTTCCGAAGCACGACGGGATGCAGGTCTTCGTCCATACGAATGGGGGGGGCACCCGCCGCTTCATTTTCATCTGCCCATACCGCCTGGGCGAGAATTTGGGCGCTTTCTTTGGCCATCTCTCGAGCCCTACCATCGCGATCCGCCGTTGGGACGTGACGTTAAGGATCGACGGCGTTTATACGTTCTACTCCACCAGAACGAGATTTCTGGGAAGCTCAAAATGGTCTATACGGACCTATCCGGAACCCTCTAGGAGTGAGCGAAGTCAGCAGGTCTATCCGCCAGTATCGAAGAGCCGAATGATCTAGTGGCGGGCTCTCGACAGTCCATTCGATTCGTATTCGGGCATGCATGTGCTGGGCCTGGGACACTGTGGGGACAACTTCGCGAAACAAGTCGCCAACGCGTACAACAACGAGCCGCGATTCTTGCGAGGTATCTGTCTGATTTGGTTATCTTCTTCTGTCGCCATTGATTGCCGCTGATGATCGAACTACGATTCCCAAGCTACTAACGTGGGTTCGATTCCCATCACCCGCTCCAGTTGAGTTCAGTGAGTTTCAGAGGCGCTGCGAGGCGCCTTTTGCTTTCTGGGACACTGCCGAGCGGAATCGCAGCTGGCAGCTATTCCGGGGACTGGGCCGCGAGCGTTGCTACCTTGGTCTTCAGTCCGCTCAGAATCGAGTCGCTGATCTGTTCGGGAAAGTCTGCGGGAATCTCGCGCGACACTCGGTTGATGACCTCGTCGGTATTCGCGAGGAGTTCCGCAATGATCTCCTCGGCGAGATTTCCCAAGCCAGCGCGTTGACTCACTGCGCTCCAATGTCGGCGCATGATTTCGTGCATCCGCCAGTGAGGATTCGTGGCCCTTACCGCCATGGCCATTGTCAGCCTGCGGGCGGGAAGTTTTCCGGGGCCTTCCCCCGTGAACGGCGACGCCGATAGCACGTCGTACAGCGGCGCCAGCGCGAACCGCCCGTCGCGCTTGATGGACACGCTGAAGTTCTTGGCGTGACCGTCGATCGCGTTCAAGAGCCAGAAAAGGATCTGTGCCTTGAGGAAATTGCGCCTGTCACCGATTGCATCTGCGGCACCGGCTAGCATATTCAGAATCGTGTCCATCCCGGGTCCGCCGTCTGACTCATACTTGCGGCTGGGTGGTGTGCCAGTCGCTTGGCAGAAATCTTCTTGAGGAAGCCTTCGCCACCACGCAGGCGCGGCGTCCTTCGCGGAAACGTAACGGCGGTCGAAGCGCTGCACGACGAGCACCAGATGCTCTTCGAACGTGGCGATTTCGGTTCGCGCGACGGGTAGGCCGTACGCGCTCAGAATCTGCGCGCACAGCCATTCGTTGTGTACGGAGCGCTCGATATCGAGTCCGGTATTGCCCGCGAGCCCCATCCGCAGTTTGAAGATGTGGGTCGTTGGCGTGGTGCCAGTGGGTAGCCACCACTGTCCCTCGTGCCTTAGGAGCGCTGTCTTCTCCTGCGCGCCCGCCAGAGATAGGCGAAGCTCGGCGTCTTCGCTGTCTCCGATGGCGGCTCCCGGTGTGACCGTGTCCCGCAGCAGTTGCGCAATCTCCGCGTCGCTCAGCGGGCGGCCGGTAATCTTCTTCACGTCGCCCGGTTCTTCGTCGACCGGAACGAGCTGGACTGCGCCGACGCAGTCCCGTCCCACTTTCTCGAGCAGCGCGAACGGGTTGTTCGACCTCGCACCGAATCGGCGCGCCATTCGATCGCGCAGTGCAGGGCTGTCGGGGAGCAAGTTGTCGAACCACGCGCCGACCACTTCGCCTCGATACGGAGCGTTTCCAGGTTGGAATGGCATGGACAGCGAAAGCGGCCGGGTCAGAGGGTTTTCCAGCCAGCTCGTTGCGTACTCGAATTCGTCGCGACCGCCCACGATTCGCCAGGTGCCGACGCGGATGCCGTTCATCCAGATCCCGAGCATGGCGACGCGTGACCGCCGTCCTGCGCTCACCATCGATCGGAGACCTCGTTCTCGACCAGCGTGTCGCTGTAGTCCCGTAGTACCAGCTGCGCGCCCAGGATAGACAGCACCTTGGTCAGTCGCTGGATCGTGACGGTGGCTGCATTGCGCTCCATCTGCGAGACGGTCTGCTGGGTTACCCCGAGGCGTCGCGCCAAAGTTGCCTGGCTGAGCCCACGTGACTTGCGCAGGCCGCGCAGCAGCAGTGGCAGTTGAGCATCAGTTTGGATGGTGTAGTCGGCCACGGAAGGGTAATCCCCGCAGGTTGTTGCCATGCACCCATTGGATTGGCGCTCGATACATAAAATAGTATGTTTTTCTGTAATACGCAATATAATGCGTGAAATAAAAATACAGCATAAAACATGTACATTCAAAACACATACAATGCGCGACCTGGGGGCTGGCCTCGCACAGCGTCTGCAAGGATGCGGGAACCGGCAAGGTCGCTAGTCGGCGCCCAGGCAGCCGCACGCCGGTGGCCGGGGCCGTGCGTCCTTATCCATGCCCGCCGCCCATGATTCCGTCCAGGAAGTCGAACATGTTGAGACGCGCGATCGTCTTGCCACTCTGGGCTCGGCCCAGTTGCCTCACGGACCCCACCGACCAGTCGAGAACGTCGAGGAACTTCTCGAAATGCTTCGGCTGTGCTGCCACGACCTTCGAGATGCAGACATTGCCCGACGTGGGCATGTAGTCGTCCTTGCGGTACCGGCTGTTGTCGATGGTCCACGCAAAGCCCGGCGGCTTCTGCGTCGTGCATTCGCCGCGACGTCGAGGAAATGTCCGATACCCTGATTCGGAAAGGCGAACGCCGGATAACCCGCCACGGCCTTCTCGAACCTCGCGGCATTGCCAAAGACACGGTGAAACAGGCCCATTCGGCATTCTCTATGGTCGATTCCCTAGTCTCGCAAAGTACCTTCGGCGGGCCGGAGAG
>JBIITU010000393.1:0-3351 GCA_044340335.1 Steroidobacteraceae bacterium | reverse complement strand
AGGTGAGCATGCGTCTGGTGACAGGGCTCGCCTGCGCAAACCCCTCATCGAGCAGTGCAGCCGGCAGGCGCCAGCCGACGAACACGGCCGTTGCGAATGCGGAGATGGGCAGCAGGATGTTCGACGTCACGTAGTCGATCACATCGAAGAAGATCCGATCGGCGAACGACGGTATTGCACCCAGTGGGTGCCAATCCGCTGCCACGTTGAATGACAGCAGCGAACCCAGGCCCACGAGAGCGGTCGCCCCGATCGTCACGGCCACGGCTGCGGGCCGGCGTAACCCGAACTTCTGCTCGACGAATGCGACGACGGGTTCGATTCCGGCCAGCGATGGGGTCAGTGCCGCGACCACAAGCAGGAAGAAGAACAACGTGCCGAAAAGTTGACCACCGGGCATCTGCGCGAAAGCCGCGGGCAGCACCAGGAACACGAGATCCGGCCCTTGGGCCGGATCGAGCCCGAACTTGAACACGAGTGGGAACACGACGACGCTCGCGAGCACCGAAACGATGAGGATCGACATCGCAATCAGCGTCGCCGAGCGCAACAGCGAACTGTCCGCCGGCGCGTAGGCGCCGTAGGCAATCATCATCGCCATCCCGACGCCCGTGGCGTAGAACGCCTGCCCGACGGCGAGCAGCATGACTTCGCCATCGAGTCGACTGAAGTCGGGCGCAAACGCGAAGCTCAAGCCACGCTGCACATCCCCCGTCGCGAGCGCATACACAACGAGGATGCCGAGCAGTCCAAACAGCAGCGGTGCCCGCCACCGATTCACGATCTCGAGTCCCCGTGTCACGCCGCGCCCCGAAATGAAGCCGAGCAGCAGCAGGAACGCCGCGTACCACGCGGCCATCTGCCATGGGTCGGCCAGGAAGGCCTGCCAGTCCGACTTCAGCATGGCGGGCGTCGCCCCGGAGAGCCGACCGCTTGCGCAGCGCCACGCGTAGGCCAGCACCCAGCCGGCAATCAGGGTGTAGTAGGAGATGATCAGGAAGGTCGAGACCGTACCGAGGATGCCGATCAGGTTCCAGCTGCGCGAGCCGCCGACCTCGGCGGCGACGGCCCCCGCCGCCTGCGCCGGGTAGGTGCGCGAGCGGCGGCCGATGAAGAACTCGGCTGCCAGCAGTGGGATCGCGATCGCAACGCAGGCGATGACGAACACCATGATGAATGCGCTGCCACCCTGGGTGCCGACGAGGTACGGGAAGCGCCAGATGCTCCCCAGCCCCACCGCCGCACCAATCGTGGCGAGGTAGAACGCGAAGCCCGACGACCAACGGGATGCAGCGCCCGTCACTGGCTGCACCCCTCGCCCCGACGACCGGTCGGCACGCGGCGCCCCCTGATCATGGCGCGGCAGGCTCCAGTGCGAACCGGCGGCCGATGTGTTGCTGCAGCACTGTCAATGGCATCGGGCCCGGCGACAGCAGCTCAGAATGAAACGCGCGAATGTCGAAGGCAGACCCCTGCTTCGACTCCACGGCGCGACGAAGCGCGTAGAGCGCCTGGTCACCGACCTTGTAGCCGAGCGCCTGCCCCGGAATCGCGGTCGAATAGCGCAGCGTCTCGGACTCGATCTCGGTCTTCGACTGGTAGGTGTTGTCGAGCATGTACTGCCGCGCACGGTCGAGCGACCAACCGAAGTAGTTCATGCCCGGGTCGACCACGAGACGGGTCGTGAGGAACGCCTCGAGCATGAGGCGACCGAGGCGATCGTACGGGTCATCGAGCAGACCCATTTCATCGGCCAGGCCCGCCGCATATTCCGCCCACCCTTCACTGTAGGCGTTGAACGAAAACGCACCCGGCAGCCGGCGGAATGTCGGCAACGACTCGTTCTCCAGTTGCAGCGCAATCTGGAAGTGATGTCCGGGCACGAGCTCGTGATAGATGATGGGCACTGCGAACACGAGCGAGCGATCCTCGAGCCGCGAGCCATTGAAGCGGTACTCGCCCGTGGGATAGCCCGGCGTAGGCGCCTGGTAGAAGCCGAAGGTCATGCCCGCCTCGGCGGCCTCATCGAGCCTGCGCACGCCATAGGGCGAGCGGGGCACCGTGGAGAAGTACTCGGGAATCCTCGGCGCGATGCGCCCGAGGGCTTTGCGATAACGCGCTGCCACGTCGTCCGGTGTTCGCGCGATGAATCGCGCATCACTGCGCAACAGGTCGCGGATGCCGGCGCGGCCGCCCGGAATGCCGAGCTGCACGGCGATCGCGTCGAGCTGCGCGTTGACCTGCGTCATGCGTTGCTCACCGAGTGCCATGACCTGCTCGGGGGTCATTTCCAGCGACGTATGAAACCGCACGAGATGGCGATAGGCGTCGCTTCCACCCGGGTACTGGCCGAGCCCAACCTGTTGGGGCCCATCGCGTTCGGCCCGCGCGAGCGCGCGCGCAACTTCAGCCCGTGCCGCCTCGATGCGTCCGTCGACCCGCAGGCGTACCGCGGCGAGGAAGGGATCGCGCACCTTCGGGTCCACCTCACCTGTCCGCAAACCGGTCTGCGCCACGATCTGAGCGAAGAACGGACGCAGCGCCTCGAAGTACTGCCGCGCGGGGCCGGCTGCCGGAGCCGGAAGCACGATGCCCCGCGCCGCCTGCATCCTGAGCTTCCGGTGCGTCGCATCGAGCCGCCCGGCGATGCTGTCGAGCAGTGTGAGGTAAGCAGCGCGGTCGGAGGCGGTCACCAACGGGTTGGCGCGCAGCGCCTGGCCCGCGACCGTGAGGTCGAACGTCGTGTACGTCGTCACCGAGAACTCGTACCACCAGTCGCGCTCCGCACGGGCCTGGAAGTCAAGTGACCACGCCAGGATGTCGGCGGAGAGTCGATCGGCTTCCACCAGGCCTGCGCGGCGCAGTGAACCCAGCTCGTCGAGAAACCGCCTCGCGACCTTTGCGTTGCGCTGTGCTTCAGCCAACGTGCCATGCGGGATCCGCCGCACGACCAGGCCCTGCTGCAGTTGCGCGGCCGGATTTCTCGCCTCGAACTCCGCCCAGTATGCGGCAACGATTCGGGCGAGCGCAGGATCGGCGACCCCAGGCGCTGCAGTCTCGTCAGCCCGAACGGTCGCTGCGAGACACGCGAACACGGTAGCGACCAGCGCAATGAGGATACGGGGCATGGAATGCTCCTGTGGGCAGCCTAGAGTACGACGCAGTCGGCGACAGGGTCCTCAGCCGGCGCCGGAAGTCCCGCCGATGACAAGCGTGCAGTGATACGGCGTCGTGACCACCTGCGGGCCGTTGTAGATCGCATCGACGACCGCCTCGCTCATCACCACGGCCGAAGCGGCAGGGTCACGGAGCTGCCACCCTCGCCGGTCCGTACGGTGAAACGTTCCGGTC
>JBIITU010000391.1:0-3354 GCA_044340335.1 Steroidobacteraceae bacterium | reverse complement strand
TGTTCCGGCTTGCAGTTCTTCGCAACCCATTGGTGTGCGCCCGCGGGGCTCTTGGTCAGCTCCCACTCGTAGCCGAACAGCATGTCGAAGTAGCCCATGTCCCACTTCGTCGGATTGGGCTTCCAGGCGCCTTCGATACCGCTCGTGGTGGTGTGCACGCCCTTGCCGCTGCCGAACGCGTTCTTCCAGCCGAGGCCCAGTTCTTCGATCGCTGCGCCCTCGGGCTCGCGGCCGACCAGCGCCGGGTCGCCGGCGCCGTGCGCCTTGCCGAAGGTGTGGCCGCCGGCGACGAGCGCCACGGTTTCCTCATCGTTCATCGCCATGCGCGCGAAGGTCTCGCGCACGTCGCGACCCGACGCAACCGGGTCCGGCACGCCGTTCGGGCCTTCCGGGTTCACGTAGATCAGGCCCATCTGCACCGCGCCGAACGGATTAGCGAGCTCGCGGTCTCCGCTGTAGCGCGCATCGCCGAGCCAGCTCGTTTCGCTGCCCCAGTTGATCTCCTCTTCCGGTTCCCAGATGTCGGCCCGACCGCCGGCGAAGCCGAAGGTCTTGAAGCCCATCGACTCCAGCGCGACGTTGCCGGCGAGGATCATCAGATCCGCCCAGGAAAGCTGGTTGCCGTACTTCTGCTTGATCGGCCACAGCAGGCGGCGGGCCTTGTCGAGATTGCCGTTGTCGGGCCAGCTGTTGATCGGCGCAAAGCGCTGGTTGCCGGTGCCCGCGCCGCCGCGACCATCGGAAATGCGATACGTGCCGGCACTGTGCCAGGCCATGCGGATGAACAGACCGCCGTAGTGGCCCCAGTCAGCCGGCCACCAGTCCTGCGAGTCGGTCATCAGCGCAAGCAGGTCCTTCTTCAGCGACGCGTAGTCGAGCTGGTCGAACGCCTTCGCGTAATCGAAGCCGCTGCCCATCGGATCTGACTTCGACGAGCGCTGGTGCAGGTTGCCGACGTTCAGGCGCTTGGGCCACCAGTCCCGGTTGGACTGCGCACTGGCGGTGGTGCGGCTGCCGTGCAGCGCGGTAAACGGGCATTTGGCTTCGGCGGACATGCGGGCTCTCCATTCGTTGCGTCGATGGAGTCACCTTAGTCCTGTACGGGATGTCGATCCAATACGTAGAAGTGATGGCCCCGATAGCTGGCGACTGTCGCGCCAGAATGCCCCGGGCGGCGGGGGAGTCCGCCCGGGGTTTCTCCTGCAGATCAGAACCGGTCGAGGTTCATGACCTTGTTCCAGGCGGCGACGAAGTCCTGGACGAACTTGTCGCGGCCGTCGTTGGCGCCATAGACCTCGGCCACCGCACGCAGTTCGGAGTGCGAGCCGAAGATCAGGTCCACCGGCGTGGCGGTCCACTTGACCTTGCCGCTCTCGCGGTCGAGGCCTTCGTAGATGCCTTCAGCCGTCGACGACTTGCGCCACTGCGTCGACATGTCGAGCAGGTTGACGAAGAAGTCGTTGCTCAACGAGCCGGGCTGGCTCGTCAACACGCCGTGCGCCGCGGCGCCGCTGTTCGCGTTCAATGCGCGCAGGCCACCGACCAGCACCGTCATCTCGGGTATGGTCAGGTTCAGCGTGTTCGCGCGATCGACCAGCAACTCCGGCGGCGACAGGCGGTTGCCCGCGCCGTAGTAGTTGCGGAAGCCATCGGCCGTCGGCTCGAGCGCCGCGAAAGACTGCACGTCGGTCTGCGCCTGCGACGCATCCGTGCGGCCCGGCGTGAACGGCACTTGCAGCGAGTGGCCGGCCTTCTGCGCCGCCTGCTCGATCGCCGCGGCACCACCCAGCACGATCAGGTCGGCCAGCGAGACCTTCTTGCCACCCGTCGCCGAGCGGTTGAAGTCCTTCTGGATCCCTTCGAGTGCCTTGATGACCTTGGCGAGCTCAGCCGGGTTGTTGACGGCCCAGTTGCGCTGCGGGTCGAGGCGCACGCGGGCACCGTTCGCACCGCCGCGCATGTCGGTCGCGCGGAAGCTCGAGGCCGCCGCCCAGGCCGCACGCACGAGTTCAGGGCCGGTCAGGCCCGAGCCGAGGATGCGCGCCTTCAATTGCGCGATGTCAGCGGAGTCGACCAGCGCATGATCTACGGCCGGCACGGGATCCTGCCAGGTCAGCACGTCCTTCGGTGCGTGCGCGCCGAGGTAGCGCGTGCGCGGGCCCATGTCGCGATGGGTCAGCTTGAACCAGGCCTTCGCGAACGCCAGGGCGTACTCGTTCGGATCCTTGTGGAAGCGGTCGACGACCTTGCGGTATGCAGGGTCGAACTTCAGCGCGAGATCCGTCGTGAACATGATCGGCGCGTGGCGCTTGGTCGGGTCGTGCGCATCCGGCACGAGATTCGACGCGGCGCCATCCGCCGGAATCCACTGGATCGCGCCGGCCGGGCTCTTGGTCATGACCCAGTCGAACGCGAGCAGGTGGTCGAGGTACTGCGTCGTCCAGGCGATCGGGTTCGCCGTCCACGCGCCTTCCAGGCCGCTCGTGATCGTGTCCGCGCCCTTGCCGGTGCCGCACTTGTTCTTCCAGCCGAAGCCCTGTTGCTCGATCGAAGCCGCGGTGGGCTCCGCACCGACGCAGTCATCCGGCTTGCGCGCGCCATGCGCCTTGCCGAAGGTGTGGCCGCCGGCGATCAGCGCCACAGTCTCTTCGTCGTTCATGGCCATGCGGCCGAAGGTCTCGCGGATGTCCTTCGCCGCTGCGAGCGGGTCCGGCTTGCCGTTCGGACCTTCCGGATTCACGTAGATCAGCCCCATCTGCACGGCCGCGAGCGGTCGCTGCAGCTCGCGGTTGCCGCTGTGGCGCTGGTCGGCGAGGAACTTCGCTTCCGGACCCCAGTAGGTGATGTCCGCTTCCCAGTCGTCGATGCGTCCACCGGCGAAGCCGAAAGTCGTGAAGCCCATCGATTCGAGCGCGACGTTGCCGGTCAGCACCATCAGGTCGGCCCACGAGATCTGCCGGCCGTACTTGGCCTTGACCGGCCACAGCAGGCGCCGCGCCTTGTCGAGGTTGACGTTGTCGGGCCAGCTGTTCAGCGGTTCGAAGCGGATCTGGCCGCCATCGGCGCCGCCGCGACCGTCGAACGTGCGGTAAGTGCCGGCGCTGTGCCAGGCCATGCGGATCATGAACGGACCGTAGTGGCCATAGTCAGCCGGCCACCACGGCTGCGACGTCTTCAGCACCTTGTCGATGTCGGCCTTGACGGCCGCGATATCGAGCTTCGCGAACTCCTTCGCATAGTCGAAGTCATCGCCGAAGGGATTGGACTTCACCGAATGCTGTCGCAGCGGCGCGAGATTGAGCTTCTCGGGCCACCAGTCCTGGTGCGTCATCGGTTTGCTGGTCGCGCTGTCCG
>JBIITU010000390.1:0-3355 GCA_044340335.1 Steroidobacteraceae bacterium | reverse complement strand
CAGCGCGAGGAAGGCCTCGTAGAAGGCGGCGCTCGACATCGGCGTCGAGGACAGCATCGTGACCTGGGCGCGCACCCGCGGATCGATGATGACGTTCTTGCCGGTCGCGGCGCTGACGGCCTCGATCACCTGCGTGATGTCGGCATCCTTGAAGTTCGGCGTGATCTGCGCGCCGCGGGCGGCGGCCTGCTGCGCCTCGACGACGGGCGGCTGCACGGCGAGTAGCGCCAGCGCGGCGCCCAGCGCCAGCGCGACACGGTTCGGAGCGGGGGAGGGAAAGCTCATCGGGCGAATCCTGTGCTGCCGCGGTGGATCACTGCGGGGTGGGGGCGAGCATCGCCGGCGTCTCTTCGACCGGCGTGATGCCCGGGGAGTTCACGACCTGCTCGGCCTGGTTCGCAACCTCGGCCAGATTCAGGTTCAGATCACTGGGGCGGCCATTGCGGATCAGGCTGACCCGCACCTCGGCGGCGCTGCCCATCGTGCGCATGATCTCGTCGCCGCGGGAAGGGTCGTCGAGCGGTGTGCCATTGATCGACGTGATCAGATCGCCGGGGCGCAGGCCGAGGCGGGAGAACGCCGCAGGGTTGCGGCCGGGATAAACGCGATAGCCGCGCAACTGCCCCTTGTCGAACACCTTCGTCGGGCGCATCAGGTCGCCGATCAGGCCCGGGTCGCGCTGCACCAGCGTGCGCATCCGGTCGACGGCCGCACCGGCTTCGCCACCGGCCGTCGGCAGGTTGCTGACCAGCGGCGTCGACGACAGCTGTCGCGGCAGGGTGACTGATTCCAGCGCGCCGCCGCGCGAGATGATGACGCGGTCGCCGTAGATCGCATGCAGCGTGGCGCCGCCCGGCAGCGCCTCACCGACGCGGCGCAGCTTGGCCGCGGCCGCCGATTCGCCGATGATCGCGAATCCCCGCTGCGGGTCGGGATCGGCCAGTACGCCGGCGAGCACGATCGGCATGCTGGTGGGCGGCGCGGTGCTCGGATCGCCTGCTCCCTGGCTGGCGGCGTTGCCGAACAGTCTGGCGTTCAGCACGGCGGCGATGTCGAGCGGCGCTCGGGCAGCAGTGCCGCCCGGCGGGGCAGGCGTGAACGCGGCGCCGACCGGCGGCTCGCCGCGGAACAGGCCGGTGAGGATCAGCGCAAGCTGCACGCCGACCGCGAGCCCGGCAAGGCCCGCCGCCCACTGCGGTGCCCGCTCCCGCAACAGCGGCAACAGGGTGTCGGGCGAGCGCCACGCAGTCTGCCACGGGGTGGACGTCATCGTGTAATCATACGGGGCGGCTGGTTATCGTCACAAGGCACTGTATTGATTCATGAATTCGATCTCGTTCGTCGCGGATTCGCGACGCGCCCGTCAGCGCCCTTGAGTTGCCGCCAACGTCACCCTATAACACAGGCTTATGTCGGAAGATCCACGCCAGCCCCCAGACTCGGGAACCCTTGTCGCCGAGGCGACTCCAAAAACCAAGCAGCCGCCGCTCTACAAGGTGTTGCTGCTGAACGATGACTACACTCCGATGGAGTTCGTCGTGGATGTCCTGGAGCGTTTTTTCAGCCTCAATCGCCCGAACGCCACGCGCATCATGCTCGAGGTCCACACACGCGGTCGCGGCGTCTGTGGTGTGTTCACTTACGAAATCGCTGAAACCAAGGTCGCGCAGGTGACAACCTACGCGCGGGACCACCAGCATCCGCTCATGTGCACCCTGGAGCAGGCCTGACAGGCCGCAAGGACGCCCACCGTGTTGTCGAATGAACTCGAAGCCTGCCTGAACGAAGCCTTCCAGCTCGCGCGCGAAGGCCGGCATGAATTCCTGACCGTAGAGCATCTGCTCTACGCGATCCTCGATACGCCGCGGATCCGCGAGGTGCTGCGCGCCTGCGGCGCCGACGCCGCGAAACTGCGCGACGAGCTCAAGGAGCACCTCGACCAGACGACACCGCGGCTCAAGGCCGATGAGGATCGGGAAGTGCAGCCGACGCTGGGCTTTCAGCGCGTGCTGCAGCGGGCGGTGTTCCACGTCCAGTCGAGCGGCAAGAAAGAAGTCGGCGTTGCCAACGTGCTGGTCGCGATCTTCAGCGAGAAGCAGAGCCACGCTGTCTATCTGCTGGGTCGGCAGGACATCTCGCGGCTCGACGTCGTCAACTACATCTCGCACGGCCTGTCCAAGGTTGCCGACGAGAAGCCCGAAGGCAAGGAAGAGGGGCCCGCGACCGGCGAGGCGGCCGAGCGCGACGGCGAGGGCGGCGGCGCACTCGAGAAGTACGCCACCAACCTCAATCGCATGGCGCAGGACGGCAAGATCGATCCGCTGATCGGCCGGCAGATGGAAGTCGAACGCACGATCGAGATCCTGTGCCGGCGGCGCAAGAACAATCCGTTGTACGTCGGCGAAGCCGGTGTCGGCAAGACGGCCATTGCCGAGGGCCTGGCGCGACGCATCGTCGAGGGACAGGTGCCCGAGGTGCTGTCGGACTGCACGATCTACGCCCTCGACATGGGCGCGCTGATCGCGGGCACGAAGTATCGCGGCGATTTCGAAAAGCGCCTGAAGGGCGTCATCACCGAGATCAAGAAACAGCCGGGCGCGATCCTGTTCATCGACGAGATCCACACGGTGATCGGCGCCGGCGCGGCCTCGGGCGGCGTCATGGATGCGTCGAACCTGATCAAGCCGGTGCTGACCAACGGCGAGCTGCGCTGCATCGGCTCCACGACCTATCAGGAATACCGCGGCATCTTCGAGAAGGATCACGCGCTCGCGCGCCGCTTCCAGAAGATCGACGTCGTCGAGCCGACCGTGGCCGAGACCATCGAGATCCTCAAGGGCCTGCGCAGCCGCTTCGAGGAGCACCACCAGGTCAAGTACACCGACGAGGCGCTGAAGGCGGCGGCCGAACTCGCGGCACGGCACATCAACGACCGCCACCTGCCCGACAAGGCCATCGATGTCGTCGACGAGGCGGGCGCGCGGTTGCGCCTGAAGCCCGCCGGCGAGCGCGAAACGACGGTCGAGGTGCATCACATCGAAGACGTGGTCGCGCGGATTGCGCGGATCCCGCCGAAGAACGTCTCGAGCAACGACAAGGAAACGCTGCGCAACCTCGAACGCAACCTCAAGCTCGTGATCTTCGGGCAGGACAAGGCGGTCGAGACGCTGTCGTCGGCGATCAAGATGGCGCGCTCGGGCCTCGGCGACCAGCGCAAGCCGGTCGGCTCCTTCCTGTTTGCCGGCCCCACCGGCGTCGGCAAGACGGAAGTCACGCGCCAGCTCGCCATTGCGCTCGGCATCGAGTTCATCCGCTTCGACATGTCGGAGTACATGGAGCGGCATACCGTGTCGCG
>JBIITU010000004.1:0-42324 GCA_044340335.1 Steroidobacteraceae bacterium | reverse complement strand
CCATGCCGGAGAGCAGCATCACGAAGGTCAGCGCAGCGATGGTCTGGAAATACAAAAAGATGAAGGCCAGTACCGAGTAGGCGATGCGGTCCGGGACGACCTGGCCGCCGACCCGCACCGGGACGATCGCCGATGGGTGAACCAGCAGTTTCATCTCGCGCGCGGCCTGGCGGAACAGCAGCAGCGAGCGGAACATCTTGACGCCACCACCGGTCGAGCCCGTGCTGCAGACGACGCAACTCAGGAAGAGCATCCAGACCGGCGCGAAGGCGGGCCAGAGCTCATAGTTCTGCGATGACAGGCCAGTCGTCGTGCCGATGGAGACGACGTTGAACGCAGCATGGCGCAGTGCCGTTGGAAAGCTGTCGTAGGTGCCGTTGACGGTCAGCAAGCCGGCGATGAACAGCACGCTGATGCCCAGGGCGAGCAGCACCCCGCGCACTTCGGGGTCCTTGCGATAGGGCTCGAGGGTCAGGCGCCGGATGGCGACGAAATGGCGCGCGAAATTCATGGCCGCGAGCGTCATGCCACAGATCAGCACGAACTCGATCAGCGCGGAGTCGAAGTGGGCCACGCTGGCGTCGTGCGTCGAGAATCCACCGATCGAGATCACGGTGAAGGCGTGGCAGATCGCGTCGAACCAGGACATGCCGGCCAGCTTCAGGGCGATGACGAGGAAGCCGGTCAGGCCCGCATAGGTCAGCCACAATGCCTTGGCGGTTTGGGTGATGCGCGGGGTCAGTTTCTCGTTCTTGACCGAGCCTGGGGTTTCCGCGCGGTAGAGCTGCATGCCACCGACGCCGAGCAGCGGCAGCACGGCGACGGCGAGCACGATGATGCCGATGCCGCCAAACCAGTGCAGCGCATGGCGCCAGAAATTGATCGACGGCGGCAACTCGCTGAGTCCGGTCAGCACCGTCGCGCCGGTCGTCGTCAGGCCCGAGGCGGCCTCGAAATACGCATCCGTAAACGACAGTTCCGGCATGGCGATCAGGAACGGCAGCGATGCCGAGCCGGACATCAGCACCCACGACAGCGTGACCAGCAGGAAGCCATCGCGAGGCTTGAGCTCACGCTGATGACGGCGCGTCGCGGCGGCGATGGACAGGCCGAGACCGACGTTGATCGCGGCCGCGATGATGAAGTCGCCGACGTGGCCGTCCTGCATCACCAGCGAGCAGGCGATCGGCAGCAGGAACAGCAGTCCGAAGAAGGCCATCATCAGACCGAGGACTCTGGCGACCGCGAGCATGATCGGCGTCCGGGTGCGCGGGCGGGCTAGCGGCGCCCGAGCGCGATTTCACCGAGGAACAGGCGCTCGACCTGTTCGACGTGGCGCCGGTCCGTGATGAACAGGATCACGTGGTCGTCGATCTGCACCGTCGTGTCGTGGTGGGCCATCAGCACCTGCTCGCCGCGCACGATGCAGCCGATGCTGGCGCCCTCGGGCAGGGCGATGTCCTCGACCTTGCGACCGATCACGCGCGAGCTGCGTTCATCGCCATGCACGATGGCCTCCAGCGCTTCGGCCGCGCCGCGCCGCAGCGAGTGCACGCGGACGACGTCGCCGCGGCGCACGTGCGCCAGCAGCGAGCCGATCGTGATCGTCTGCGGCGAGATCGCGATGTCGATCGTGCCGCTTTCCATCAGCTCGGCATACGAAGGCTTGTTGATCAACGCCATGACCTTGGCACAGCCGAGGCGCTTGGCCAGCATCGCCGACAGGATGTTGGCTTCCTCGGAGTTCGTCAGCGCGGCGAACACGTCGCAGCTGTCGATGTTCTCCTCGATCAGCAGTTCTTCGTCCGCCGCATTGCCGTTCAGCACGATCGTGCCTTCCAGCAGCTCGGAGATGCGCCGCGCCCGCTTGGGGTCACGTTCGATCAACTTGACCTGGTTCTTGCTCTCCAGCTGGCGCGCCAGTGAAAAGCCGATGTTGCCGCCGCCGGCGATCACGACCTTGCGCACCGGGCTTTCTTCGCGCCGCATCTCGCTCATGAACGCTCGGATGTCGTCCCGCGCTGCGAGGAAGAACACCTCGTCGCCGTCTTCGATCGTGGTGTCGCCTGCGATCTCGAGCGCGCGCCCGGCGCGGTAGATCGCGACGACGCGCGCGTCGTTGTTCGGCAGGTGCTCCTTGAGCGCGCGCAGCTGCAGGCCCACCAGTTTGCCGCCGCGGCGGGCACGCAGGCCGACCAGCCGCACGCGACCATCGGCGAAATCCAGCACCTGCAACGAGCCGGGATAGCCGATCAGCCGCTCGATGTATTCGGTGACGAGTTGTTCCGGGCTGATCCAGACATCCACCGACAGCGCCTCGGCGCTGAACAGCTTCGGGTGCTTGGTGTACTCGCTGGAGCGGATGCGCGCGATCTTGGTCGGCGTCCGGTAGAGCGTGTAGGCGACTTCGCAGGCCATCATGTTGACCTCGTCGCTGCTCGTCAGCGCGATGAGGATGTCGGCGTCCGCGATGCCGGCGGCCTCGAGCACCGAGGGATGCGAGGCATTGCCGACGACCGTGCGGATGTCGAGACGGTCCTGCAGGTCGCGCAGGATCTCTTCGTCGGTGTCGACGACCGTGACCTCATTCGCTTCTTCGCGTGCGAGTTGCCAGGCCGCAGTGCGCCCGACCTGTCCGGCGCCGAGGATCACGATCTTCATAGGAGTGCGAAGGGTACAGCGGCGGCGCAGCGGGTAACAGGGGTTGGCCTGCTATGCTGGCGTGATGTCCGTCTCTTCCGCGCAACCTGCCGGCGAGTTCCGCCGCGGCTGGAAAGTTCTGGTTGCGGCCCTGCTGGGCACGGCCTGCGGCGCATCGCCGATCCCATTCCAGACCATGGGCTTCTTCATTGGCCCGTTGCAGCAGGAGTTCGGCTGGTCGCTGCGGGATATCAGCTTCGGGATCATGATCTACGGCGTGCTGGGCGCGTTGCTCGCGCCCGTGTTTGGCTGGTTCGCCGATCGCTATGGCGTGCGCCCGGTCGCGCTGCTGTCGACGACCGCTTTCGGGCTCGCCTTCGGCGCGCTGTCCCTGACGCCCAATTCACTCGCAGGCTTCTATGCGATCTGGTTCCTGATCGGGCTGGTGGGTATCGGCTCGACGCCGATCACCTGGTCCCGCGCGGTCAATCTCTGGTTCTTCCGCAACCGGGGTCTTGCGCTGGGTCTGACGCTGGTCGGCACCAGCGTGGCGGCGCTGGTGCTACCGATCCTGACGGTGACCCTGATCCAGAACTTCGGCTGGCGCACCACCTACCTGCTGCTCGCGCTGCTGCCGCTCGGCATTGCCGTGCCCGTCGCGCTGGCGTGGTTCCGCGAGCCGCGGCCGGACGAGCGGCCGGCTGAACTGACCGCCGCCATCGGCGACGGGCAGACCGCACTGCCCGGCTTCACGCTGGGCGAGGTTCTGCGTACGCCCCGGTTCTGGATCCTCGCTGCCTCGATCCTCTGCGTGGCGTTCGCTTACGGCGGCGCGCTGGTGCACATGCCGCAGATGCTCAAGGGCCACGGCTTCAGTGGCGAGCAGATCGCGCTCGTCATGAGCCTGCTCGGCCTGTCGATCTTCGCCGGGCGCATCCTGACGGGCCTGCTGCTGGATCGCTTCTGGGCGCCGCTCGTGACGCTGCCGATCCTGTGCCTGCCCGCCTTGTCCTGCGTGCTGCTGGCGGGAGACTCGCTGACGTTGCCGCTGGCCGTGGCCGCCGGCCTGCTGCTGGGTTTTTCATCCGGCGCCGAAACGGATCTGGTCGCCTACCTCGCGAGTCGCTACTTCGGCATGGGCCACTACGGCCGAATCTACGGCTCGCTGTACATGGTGTTCGGCATGGCGTCGGCTGCGTCGCCGGTGTTCTATGGCGCCGTCCGCGATGCCTCCGGCAGCTACGACCAGGCCTTGCTCGTCGCGGGCGTGCTGTTCGTGCTGGGCGGCGTGCTGCTGCTGGCGCTCGGCCGCTATCCCGAGCGGTTTCCAGTCACGGCCGTCTCTGGCGCCGCGCCGATTCAGGGCGGAGCGAGCCCGCGCGAGTAGTGCACCTTGCCGCTGGGGTCGATCGCGATCGCGTCGACGTCGGGCAGGGTGTTGATGAACGCGATGCCCGCTTCGGCACCCATGATGAACACGCTCTTGGTCAGCGCATCGCTGCGGGTGGCGGTGTCGGTGATGATCGTCACCGAGCGCAGCTTGCTGGCCGACTTGCCGGTCGTCGGGTCGAGGATGTGGTGGTAACGAACGCCGTCCTCTTCGAAGTAGCGCTCGTAATCGCCCGACGTCGAGATCGCGACGTCTTCGAGCGGCAGTCGCAGCGCGACTTTGCCGCCATCATCGGGGTTGCGAATGCCGATCATCCAAGGCCGTCCGAAGCGATCGCCGATGATGCGCGTGTCGCCGCCGGCATTGACCATCGCGCGCTCGATGCCGCGTTCGCGCAGCACCGCGATGCCGCGATCCACAGCGTAGCCCTTGGCAATGCCGCCCAGGTCGATGCGCACGCCCGCGCGGCGGAAGCGGACGGCCTTCTGCTTCGGCAGCAGCTCGATGTGGCGCCAGTTGATGCCGGGCAGCGCGGCAGCGATCCGGGCTTCGTCCGGATGTACTTGCGCCCGGTAGTCGTACAGATAGCCGACACTGGCGTAGGTGATGTCGAACGCACCGCGGGTCAGTTTCGAGTATTCGACCGACTGCGCGATCAGGTCGTAGAACTCCTGCGACACGCGCACCGGCGCGCGCGCCGCGCGCGCGTTGACCGCCGAGATCTCGCTGTCGGGCTTGTAGGTGCTCATCAGCCGATCGATGCGGCGGAATTCTTCGAACACGGCGTCGATCGCGGCATCGCCCGCGGCGCGATCGGGGCTCCAGACCTCGACCGTGCAGCGCGTGCCCATGATGGCGGCGTCTCGCTGCACCCACTCGGCGCGCGCCGCTGGTGCTGCAAGTAGCGCGGCAAGCAGTGCGGTCAGCACGGCGGCGAGCCGCATCAGCGCACCGTGAGATTGGCGAACGCGAGCATCAGCCATTTCGTGCCCCGGGCCTCGAAGTTGACCTGGATGCGCGCGTGCGGACCCTGGCCCTCGATGTTCAGCACGATGCCGTCGCCGAACTTCGCGTGCTTCACACGCGCACCGAGCTTGATGCCGGGTGCGGCTTCTTCGCGCGGCGTCGTGCCCATGCGCGTACCGCCGGAAGTCGCCGCGCCGGTGCGACCGCCGCTGCCACCCGCGTAACGCCCGCCGTGACCGCCGCCATAACCGCCGGTCTGGCCGTTGCTATGGCCGCCGCCGGCATACGCCGCGCGCTGCATCTGGATGCGCGGCCGCACTTCCTCGACCAGTTCTTCCGGGATTTCCTGAATGAAGCGCGAGGCCTGCCCGTAGCTGTCGATGCCGTGCATGCGGCGCTGTTCGGCATACGTGATGTACAGGTGACGCATCGCGCGCGTCGTGCCGACATAGGCCAGCCGGCGCTCTTCCTCGAGGCCGTCGATGTCGTTCAGCGAGCGCTGGTGCGGGAACAGCCCGTCTTCCATGCCGACCATGAACACCAGCGGGAACTCGAGGCCCTTCGCGGTGTGCAGCGTCATCATCTGGATGCAGTCTTCCCAGGCATCGGCCTGGCCCTCGCCGGACTCGAGCACGGCATGCGCGAGAAAGGCGTCGAGCGGTCGCATCGGTTCGCCTTCGATGTTGTCGGGCTCGAAGCCGCGCGCCGCCGACACCAGCTCGAGCAGGTTGTCGACCTTGGCCTCGCCGCGCTCCGCCTTCTCTTTCTTGTAGTGTTCGAGCAGGCCGCTGGCCTCGAGCACCTTGTCGACCGTCTCGTGCAGCGGCAGTTCGCGCGTGTCGGCCGCCATGCGCTCGATCAGCTGCATGAAGCCGTGCACCGCGCCGGCGGCCTTGGGGCCGAGCGCATCGTTGGCGATGCAGGCCGCGGCCGCCTGCCACAGCGAACAGCCTGCGCCCTTGGCGTGCTCGCGGATGATCTCGAGGCTGCGTGCGCCGATGCCGCGCGTTGGCAGGTTCACGACGCGCTCGAACGAGGAGTCGTCGCTGCGATTGGACGTGAGCCGCAGGTAGCCGAGCGCATCCTTGATTTCGGCGCGTTCGAAATACCGCAGGCCACCGTAGACGCGGTACGGCGTGCGCGTCGACATGAACACTTCTTCGAACACGCGCGACTGCGCGTTCGAGCGGTACAGCACGGCCACTTCGCGCCGCTGCCCGCCGCGCTGCACCCACTCGCGGATGCGCTGCATGACGAACTCGGCCTCGTCGCGCTCATTGAACGCGGCATACAGGCGGATCGGCTCGCCCTTCTCGCCGCTGGTCCACAGGTTCTTGCCGAGCCGGCCGTTGTTGTTCGAGATCAGCGCGTTGGCGGCATTCAGGATGGTGCCGGTGGAACGGTAGTTCTGCTCGAGCCGCACCAGCTTCGTGGTCGGGAAATCGCGTCGGAACTGCTGCAGGTTCTCGACCCGCGCGCCGCGCCAGCGATAGATCGACTGGTCGTCGTCGCCGACGACGAACGGCGCGCCGTCGCTGCCGACCAGCAGTTTTGTCCACGCGTACTGGATCGCGTTCGTGTCCTGGAATTCATCGACCAGCACATGGCGGAAGCGGCGCCGGTAGTGCGCGAGCACCTCCGGGTGATCGCGCCACAGCTCGAACGCGCGCAGCAGCAGCTCGGCGAAATCGACGACGCCGGTGCGCTGGCACTGGTCTTCGTAGTCCTGGTAAAGCTTGATCAACTGCCGGCGGGTCGGGTCGTTGCCGTCTTTCAGGTGCTTGGGACGATGGCCCTCGTCCTTGTTGCTGTTGATGAACCACTGCACTTCGCGCGGCACCCAGCGCGTGTCGTCGAGGCCCTGCGCCTTGATCAGCTTCTTGATGATGCGCAGCTGGTCGTCGCCGTCGAGGATCTGGAAAGTCTGCGGCAGCCCGGCTTCGCGCCAGTGCAGGCGCAGCAGCCGATGCGCGATGCCATGGAAGGTGCCCACCCACAGCGCGCCCCCCGGCACGCCGAGCAGCTGCTCGATGCGCGCGCGCATCTCGCCCGCGGCCGTGTTCGTGAACGTGACCGCGAGGATGCTGTGCGGCGACGCGTTCTCGGCCTGCACGCACCAGACGATGCGGTGGGTCAGCACGCGCGTCTTGCCGCTGCCCGCGCCGGCGAGCACGAGCACGGGGCCGACGGGCGCAGTCACGGCTTCGCGCTGCGCGTCGTTCAGCGGATTGAGGATCGGCGAGAGGTCCATGGGAGGGCGCGGATTCTATCAGCCTGCAGGCGGCGGACTGGCATCCGATTTCGGGTTGTATTCGGCATCGACCCAGTGGACGACCGCGCCGATCAGCGTCAGCAGCACCGGGCCGATGATCAGCCCGACCGCGCCGAAAGCCGAGGCACCGCCGATCACGCCGATGAACACGGCCAGCGTCGAGACCGGCGCCTGAGCCGAGATCAGCATCGGCCGCAGGAAGTTGTCGGACGACGACACGGCGGCGCCCCAGACCAGCATGAAGATCGCCCAGCCCCATTGCTGCGTCGCGGCCAGCCACAGCGCCGCAGGGATCCAGACGATCGCCGCGCCGCCGACCGGCAGCAGCGCGAGCAGCGCCGCGACCACGCCGAACACGATCGGTGATGGCAACCCTGCGATTGCGAAACCGATGGCGATCAGCGCGCCCTGCAGCATGGCTGTCACGACGGTGCCGAGCACGACGGCGCGCGTCGTGCTGCCGACCAGCCGCAGCAACGACTCGCGGCGCGTGCCTTCCAGCGGCACGAGCGTGGTCATCCGGTCGAGCAGCGCGATGCCGTCACGCAGCAGGAAGAACAGCAGGAACAGCATCAGGAAGAATCCGGTGACAGTGCCGAGAGCGCCAGCCAGCAGGTCGCCGCCGACACCGGCCGCGCTGCGCAGCGTGTTTTCCGCAGCGGCGGTGGCCCACTCCTGCAGCTGCTGCGTCGAGACGGGCGTGTTGTCGCGGATCCAGCGCAGCAGCGGCCCGATCAGCGGCCAGCCTTCCGCCTGCGTGAACAGATCGGCCTGCAACAGCGTGGCGTTGCTGCGCAGTCGATTGACGAGAGTGCCCACCTGATCGACGAACGACAGCGCCAGCAAGGTCAGCGGCGCAAGCAGCACCAGCGGTGTCGCGGCGGTGATGAGTCCTGCCGCGACGCCCGGCCGGTTGCGCAGCTTGCGCGTCAGCCAGCGCTGCAGCGGCGCGAGCAGGAAGGCAAGGCAGGCGCCCCACGCCATCGCGCTCCAGAACGGCTCGAGGATCCGGTACAGGGCCCAGAGCAGGCCGGCGGCGAGGCCCGCCAGAACAATGCGTTGATAAAGCGTGGCGTCCATGGCGCATTTTGCCGTGCCGGGGGCTTTGCCGGATACTGTCTCGATGAATCCCGGCTTTCGTCGCCAGATGCTGACGCTGTGCGTCGCGACAGCCCTGCTGGCCGGCTGTACCGCCGACCGCGGGCGCGAGTCGGCCGCGACGCGCAGCCGCGCCGCTGAGTCAGCCCGAGAGGTTGTCCCTGTGCCGCAGACCATGGCCATGCATCCGCTGACATTCGCCTACGTCGTCATCAGTGTTGCCGACATGGACCTTGCGCTTGCGCTGTGGGTCGACCGCTTCGGCATGGAGATCGTCACGCGGCGCGACGGGCGGGATGCGGCCCTCGCGGCGGCCTGGGGCCTGCCACCCGGCGACATCATCGATCAGGCGCTGCTGCGCACGCCCGGCGTGCGGGAGGGCGGCGTGCATCTGGTGCGATTCCGTGTGCCGGGGGCCGCCGTGCGCGATGGTGCGGCGCCGACCGATCTCGTGCCGAAGAGCATCGATATCGCCGTGCGCGACATCCAGGCACGCTACGACGAAATGGCGGCCGCTGGCTTCAGGTTCCGCGCGCCGGTCAACAAGCTCGTGACGCAGACAGGCCAGGAAGTGTTCGAGACACACATGTTCGGCCCCGATGGCCTGAACCTCGTCTTCGTCGAGCAGCCCGCGCATCCGGAGCCGGTCAGCGGCAAGGGCTATGGCGTCGCGCCGCAGATCGTCGTGATCTCGCCCGACAACCTGCGCGAGTCGAGCTTCTGGCAGAGCCTGCTCGGCCTCGAGCAGATCTCGCACAATCAGTTTTCAGGCGCAGCGATCGAGAAAGCGGTCGGCTTGCCCCCAGGCGCGAAGCTCGACATCCGCATCATGGGCGACTCGCAGGTCGACTTCGGCCGCATCGAGATCGTGCAGTACGAGGGGGCCACGAGCCGCGATCTGTATCCGCGCGCGAAGCCACCGGCACGCGGCCAGCTCTCGGTGACCTACTTCGTGGCGGAGCTCGATTCGATCGTCGCGCGCGGCGCTTCGCTCGGTGTGCGCGACCTCGGGGCGTTCAACGGCATCTATGGC
Organism: Steroidobacteraceae bacterium; assembly: GCA_044340335.1. Taxonomy (GTDB): domain Bacteria; phylum Pseudomonadota; class Gammaproteobacteria; order Steroidobacterales; family Steroidobacteraceae; genus UBA964. The sequence continues at coordinate 32,925 of JBIITU010000004.1, read as the reverse complement.
GAAGGCCGGCTGGCGTCGGTCACGACGCCGGCGGGCATGCGGGTCGATCTGTTCGCGCCCGCGCGCTGAAGCACGGTTGAGTCTCTACCAGCTGTTGCGCAGCTCGCGCAGCTTGACGAACACCGTCTGCGGATCCGGCCGCTCCGGCAGATCCGGAAACTTCTCGCGCAACCGCGCGATGATCGCCGGGTTCTGCAGCCGGAAGAACGCGTTGATGCGCTTCTCTTCGGCCAGTGTCGTGACCGGGACATCCGGCGCCGCGAGTGGCGCGGTGCGCTCGGCCATCGCCGCGGCGTCGCGGTTGCCCGGCTCGCGATCCAGCGTGAAGGCGAGGTTGCGGCCAAAGTACTCGTGCCCCGGATACACCAGCGTGCTGTCGGGAAGCGCGGCGAGCTGGCGCGAGAACGTGTCGTAGAGCGCTTCGGGACTGCCGCTGTGGCAGTTGCCGGCGCCGGCGTTGAACAGCGTGTCGCCGCAGAACAGCGCCGGCTGTTCGGTGTGCGACAGCATGCAGACGTGCGCGAACGTGTGGCCCGGCGTGTCGAGCGACTCGAGTTCGACGCTGCGGCCAACCTTGACGATGTCGCCGCGCACGAGACCCCGGTCGACGCCGCCGATGCGGCTCGCGGCACCTGCATGCGCGATGACCTTCGCACCCGTTGCGCCGCGCAGGCCTTCGTTGCCGCCGGTGTGGTCTTCGTGCTCGTGCGTGTTCAGGATCTGCGTGATCGTCCAGCCACGCGCCTTGGCTGCAGCGAGACAGCGCTGCCAGTCGAGCGGGTCGATCGCGAGCGCCTCGCCAGTTTCGGGGCAGGCCACGAGATAGTGGAAGTTGCGGAAGTTGTTATCCGCCCAGATGCGTTCGACGAGCATGGCGAAACCTTAGCATAATGAGACCATGCAAATCGCCGTCGTACCGGTCACGCCTTTCCAGCAGAACTGTTCTGTCATCTGGTGCGAGCGCACCCATCGCGCCGCGGTCGTCGATCCGGGTGGCGACCTCGAGCAGATCGAGCAGGTGCTGCGCGAAGAAGGCCTGACGCTCGAGAAGATCGTGCTCACGCATGCGCACATCGATCACGCCGGCGCCACGGCAGAGCTCGCGCGCCGTACCGGCGTGCCCATCGAAGGACCGCACGAAGGCGATCTGTTCTGGATCGAGCAGATGCCGGCGCAGGCGCGCATGTTCGGCTTCGATCACGGCGAAGCCTTCACGCCGACGCGCTGGCTGCACGATGGCGACACGGTGACCGTCGGCGACGAAACGCTCGAGGTCATCCACTGCCCCGGGCATACGCCGGGCCACGTCGTGCTGTTCCATCGCACCGGACGCTTCGCGATCGTCGGCGATGTGCTGTTCGCCGGCTCGATCGGCCGCACGGACTTTCCCCAGGGCAACCACGAGCAGTTGCTGCGCTCGATCCGCGAACACCTGTTCCCGCTCGGTGACGACATCACCTTCCTGCCCGGTCACGGTCCCACGTCTACGTTCGGCGAAGAGCGCGCGCACAACCCGTTCGTCGGCGACGCGCACTTTCGGTGACGCCCAAAGAAAAGGGCCCGACGATCGCTCGCCGGGCCCCTGTATCGCGCTGATCAGCCTGGTGTGATCAGAAGCTGTACGTCAGTCGCCCGTACGCGAAGCGGCCAGAGCGGCCGTAGGGCGCATAGTTCGTGAACGGCGTGTTGCCGGTGCCGTTGCGCGCGATCGGGAACGCATTCGGATACTCGTCCGTCAGGTTCTCGGCGCCGAGCGCGAACTTCAGCTTGTCGTTCCAGTTGTAGCGCACTTCGAGGTCGAACAGCGTTTCGGACGGCAGCACGAAGTCCAGCGCGGCCGTCGTGCCCGGATCCAGCACTTCGCCGTACTGCGTGGCGCGGAACGTCGCGCCAAAGCCGCCCAGCGACCAGTTGACCGCTGCGGTGAACTTGTCGTCCGGCGTGCCCTGCTCGAAGGTCAGCACGTTGATGCGGTCGAACAGCACCGGCGCCGGCGACAGTGCCGCCAGCTGCGCCGTGGTCGGCACGCGCGTGACCTTCGTGTCGCTGAAGTTCGCCGTCACCGTGAAGTCGAACTTGCCGATCGAGTCGGTCATGACCGGGAAGTTCGCGACGATGTCGAGGCCGGTCGTTTCGGTGTCGACGCCGTTGATGAAGAAGCGTCCGCCGCCGACTCCGATGAAGCCCTGCGAAGTCAGGAAGGCGCGCACGTTCGCCTGCGTCAGGTTCTCGGACAGCACGATGCGGTCATCGATCGCGATCTTGTAGGCATCCACCGTGAGGCTGAAGCCGTCGATCTGCACGACGACACCGAGCGAGGCGTTGACCGACTCTTCCGCATCGAGCGGCTTCGCGCCGAGCGCCACGGCAACCGGATCGCTGACCGGGAAGGTCGTGATGTCGAACGGCACGCCGTTGATGAAGTTGGTCGACGTCGTCGCGAAGAACTGCTGCTGCAGGGACGGCGCGCGGAAGCCATTCTGCACGGCACCACGCACCGCGAAGTTCTCGGTGAAGTCGTAGCGGCCGGCGATCTTGCCGGAGAAGCTCGAGCCGAAGTCCGAGTAGTCCTCGGCACGGATCGCGACCGAGCCGAGCAGCTTCTCGGTCAGGTTCGCTTCGAGGTCGAGATAGGCGCCCACGGCGGTGCGATCTTCATCGACGGCGTTGGCCGGGCGGAAGCCCGGGAACACCTGCGAGCCCGATGCGGTCGGCACGCCGTTCAGCAGCACGCCGCCGTTGCGGAAGGAGTCCGGTTCGCCGGCAGTGATCGAGTAGCTCTCGCGACGCGCCTCGACACCGAGCGCCACGTTCAGCGGCGACGCCAGCGCGCCGATCTCATAGCTGCGCACGCCCGACACGTTCAGCACCAGCTGGTCGTAGTCGAAGCCGCCGGCGTCGAACACCGTCTTGCTGCTGGGGCCGATCGAGCGATTCAGCGTGTTCTCGATCGTGAACTCCATCTCGTTGTAGCCATAGACGAGCGATGCGTCGAGATCCCAGCCGCCCACGGCCCACTCCATGCCGAACGCGCCGCTGTAGTCGGTGACATCCGGCGCGATGATGGGCAGGAAGCCATTCGGGTAGATCTGCACGACGTTGCGTTCGTCGAGCGGGCGGCGGAAGAAGCCGGCCGAGCGCGCAGCGCGATCCTGGTAGCTGAGCCAGCCATACAGGCGTGCGCCGCTCGCCAGGTCGATGCCGGCGTTCGCGAACAGCGAGGCCTGCTCGACTTCCGGTTCGCCATACCAGGCGTTGAAGCGATTGATGGTCAGTTCGCGCGGGTCGAAGGCGCCGGCGACGAGCGCGTACTGCTGGCGGCTGTCGAGGCCACCGCGCTCGGTGCGCTCCTGGTCCTTGTACTCTGCGGCCACGGTCAGGTAGCCATTCTCACCGAGTGAGAAACCCTTCCAGCCCGACACCGTCATCGTCTCGCCGTCGGAGACGCTGCGGTTGAACTGCGTCGGCACCGTCCAGGTCGCACCCATCGGCGCCGGCGTTACCGGCGCGCTGTATTCGCTGTCGCGCACGCCATAGCTGAGGCTGATGTCGCCGCCATCGGTGTTCTCGCGCAGCCGGACGTTGATGACGCCGGCGATGGCGTCGGAGCCGTACTGCGCCGACGCGCCGTCACGCAGGACTTCGATCGAACGCACCATCGCGCTCGGGATGGTGTTGAGGTCGACCGCCGACGAGCCGCGACCCACCGTGCCGTTGACGTTGACCAGCGACGCGGCGTGGCGGCGCTTCGAATTGACGAGCACCAGCGTCTGGTCTGGCGACAGGCCGCGCAGCGTGGCCGGGCGGATGGTGTCCGTGCCGTCGGCAAGGCCCGGGCGCGGGAAGTTGAAGGACGGCAGCGCCGTCGACAGTGCCTGGTTGATTTCCGGTACGCCGACGTTGTTCAACGCCTCGGCGGAAACGACATCGACCGGGACGGCGGTGTCGAGCACCGAGCGGTTCGCGACGCGCGTGCCCGTGACGACGACTTCACCGAGTTCGTCTTCGGCGCCCGCGTCCTGCGAGAAGCCGACCGGCGACGCCAGCAGCGTCACCAGGCTCGCCGCGGCGAGCGTGGAAAAGGACCTGAATTCCATGGGTTACCCCTGCGTGTTATGACTGCGGCTATTGAACAACAGTACGCGCCGCACAACAAGGCCGCACCGCGGCGCTTGTATCAAAAAAACAACAATCTGCATCAGGTGGACGGCCCGACTGCCCCGATAGGCCATAATTGCGCCCGGAGGGGACATGACACACGCACGCAAGGCTTGGATCACCCTGCTGTTCGCGGCCCTGCTGGTGGCAGTCGGGGTCGTGCCCCGTGCTGCGGACGCGCACGGCCCGAATCACGTCCGAACGGTGCTGGTGTTCGGCGGCTCCGGGCAGCTCGGCGCCGAGATCGTCCGGGAGCTCGTCGGCGAGGGCCACGATGTGTTCGTGTTCCTGCGCGCGAGCTCCGATCGTTCGCGGCTGCGCGGCCTGCCGGTGCAGCTGCTGGAGGGCGACGCGCTGGTCGAAGCCGACGTGCGGCGCGCGCTGGCTGCGACGAACTTCGACGTCGTCGTCAATGCGCTCGGGCGCAGCGAATCCGATGTCGAGTTCTTCGCGACTACCGGTCGCCACATCGTGCAGGCAGCGAAGGATGCGCGCGTGCGCCGGATGATCCTGCACAGCTCGGTCGGCGTCGGCGCGAGCCGCGCCGTGTACCCGGCCGAGCGCTGGCCGGCGATGGCGCAGCTGATGCGCGCGAAAGAATCCGCCGAGCGCGACCTGATCGACAGCGGCATGACCTACACCATCATCCGCAACGCGATCCTGCGCAATCTGCCTGCGGGCCAGGACGACCTCGCGGTGCTCGTGCCCGGCGAGACAGCCTATGGAATGGTGTCGAGGACTGGCCTTGGCCGCCTGACGCGCGAGTGCATCGAAAGCGCCGAGTGCGACAACGGCATCTTCCATGCTGTCGATCCCGGCATGCAGCCGCCCGCGAGACCACAATGACCGAGTTCGGCATAGTCATGGAAGCGTCGCCCGGCTACACGGCGAAGCTCGCCGCGGAAATCGAGCGCCTCGGCTTCGACATCCTGCTGTGCCCGGACACGCAGAACCTGAGCCCCGATCCGTTCAGCCAGCTCGCGCTGGCGACGCAGACCACCACGCGCCTCAAGCTCGGCACCGGTGTGACCAACCCCGTGACCCGCGATGCCGCCGTGACGGCCTGCGCGCTGGCGACCTTGCAGGCCGAATCGTCGGGCCGCGTGCTGTGTGGCATCGGGCGCGGCGATTCCTCGGCGGCGCACATCGGCATCCGCAACGGCACGACGGCGCAGCTGCGCGAGTTCGTGCAGCGGCTGCAGGCCTACGGACGCGGCGAGACCATCGACCGCAATGGCACGCCGTCGCGGCTGCGCTGGTTCGATTCGCTGCCGGTCGCGCCCGTGCCGATCGATGTCGCCTGCACGGGGCCCGCAACGATCAAGATGGCCGTGGACGTCGGCGACCGCATCAGCTTCGCGGTCGGCAGCGCGCCCGAACGCATCCAGTGGGCGATGGACACCGCGCTCGCTCGGCTCGCCGAAACCGGCCGGCCGCGATCGAGCCTGCGCATCGGCGCGTACGTGAACCTGATCTGCGACCCGGACGAGCAGCGCGCGATCAACCTCGGCCGCATGATCTCCGGCATGGTGGCGCACTTCGCCGGTATGAAGGATGCGCCGCTCGATCACTTGCCGCCGCAGCTCAAGGGCATCGCGGCGCAGATGCAGACCGGCTACGACATGAAGCGCCACGCGCAGGAAGAAGGCGCGCATCTCGGCGGCGTGCCCGACGAGTTCGTCGAGTGGTTCTCGATCTGCGGGCCGCCGGCGAAATGCCGCGCGCGGCTGCGCGAGCTGATCGACATGGGGCTCGATCACGTCTACCAGCTCGGCGGCTCGCCGGTGGCGCATCCGCACGGACCGCGCCAGGCAGCGATGGTCGAGCAGGCGCGACTGTACGCGACCGAAGTCATTCCCCACTTCCGCTGAGCACGGCGATGCAGAGCCAGTTCGTCGACGTCGATGGCCTGCGGTTGCACGTTCGCGTTGCGGGCGCCGGCCTGCCCGTAGTGTTGTGGCACCCGTCGCCGCTGTCGGCAGCCGCGGTCTGGCCGCTGGCGCAAGTGCTGGCGCGCCACTTCAAGGTCTATGCATTCGACACGCCGGGATACGGACTGTCGGATCCCATGCCGGAGAAGCCCGACTCGCTGGATCCCTACCTGCCGGTGTTCGCGCGCGCGCTCGACGCGCTCGGATTGCAGCGCATCTGCCTGTATGGCGCTGCGACCGGCGCACAGCTCGCGGTCGAATTCGCGAAGCGCTATCCGGAGCGCATCGCGCAGCTCGTGCTCGACAGCGCCGGTCACATCCCGGCGGACGAGTGCGAGCAGATCGTGCGCGACTACTTCCCGAATGTCACGCCGCAGCCTGACGGCCGGCATCTCGTCACGCTGTGGCAGATGGTGCGCGACCTGTTCGTGTTCTTCCCGTGGTGCGACACGCGTGATGCCAGTCGGATCGACCGCGACCTGCCGCCGCCAGCCGTCATGCAGGGCATGCTGCTGGACTATCTGCGCGCCGGCGCCCGCTACGACTGGGCGTATCGGCCCGCGTTCCACAACGAGCGTGCGGAGCGCACCCAGGCCGTCACCGTGCCCGCCGCGCTGGTGCGCTGGCAGGGCAGCATCGCGCTGCGGATCACCGATGCCTTGATCGACGCCGGCCTGCCGGAGAACTTTTCGATCATTCACTGCGGTCCGACGCTGGCGGAACGCTTCGACACCATCAGCGCCTGGTTGCAACAGCACTACCGCGCTGCGCAGGCGGAAACACGCGCGGCGGCGGCGCCGATGCCGGCCAGTGCCGCGACAGCGAGCGCAGGCCTGCGACGCGATGTCGTTGCGACTGACGCCGGTGGCCTGCATCTGTGGCGCTGCGATGATGGTGCCGGAACGCCGTTGCTGCTGCTGCACTCCGGCACGGGCTCTGCGGCGCAGATGTTGCGCATCGCGCGCAGCGCGGCCGGACGGCGGCCCGTGTATGCGCTCGATTTGCCGGGACATGGCGAATCCCGCCCCGCTGCGCCGGACGAACCGGCATCAGTGGAGTGGGCCGCGCTGGTCGTCGAAACCGCGCTGGCGAGGCTCGGCCTCGATGAGGTCGAGATCCTCGGCCAGCACTACGGCGCGCTCGTCGGCCTCGAGTTCGCGCACCAGCGACCGCGGCGGGTGCGCCGCCTGGTCGCCGTCGGCATTCCGTGGCTGCTGGCCGAAGAGAGCGTTGCTGCTGCTGCCGACGCCGCGCCGTCGATCGCTCCACAACCTGACGGTACGCACCTGCTGCGCGCGTGGTACATGATGCGCGACAGCGCGCTGTGGTTCCCTCACCACCGCACGCAGCGCGCACGCGCCGTGCGTGTCGATCCGCAGTTCGACGCTGAATCCATTCATGCGCGGGTGGTCGAGCTGATGAAAATCGGCGATCGCTATCGCGATGTCTTGCGCGCGCAGGCCGAGTACTCCGTGGCAAGCCGCCTCGGCGAGGCGCGCGTCGAGCTCGTCCTCGCGCGAGTTCCCGGCGACGGCTTCGGCGACCGCACCGAGTTTGCCGCCGCCGCTGCATCGCGTGCTCGCGTCGTCGACCTGCCGCGCGATCCTTCGCGCTGGCTCGCTGCGCTCACCGAGAAAACCTGAGCATCCGGAGCTAGGCCGGCAGCCAGGCGCCGCTCTGCTGCCACAGGATGAACGCAGCCAGCGCGCACAGCAGCACGCCGAACACGCGGCGCAGTTGCTGCTGCGGCAGCCGACCGCCGACATACTGGCCGGCGAAGCTGCCGGCGACGCCGATCATGATGAACGTACCGAGCAGGACCGGGTCCAGCTGTCGCAGCTGCGATTGATCGGCGACGAGATGCGCCACGAAGCCGACTGCGGCGTTGAGTCCGATGATCACGAGACTGGTGCCGATTGCTGCACGCATCGCAAGGCCGGCGAGCAGCGTCAACGCCGGCAGGATCAGGAAGCCGCCACCGACGCCGATGACGCCGGTCAAGGCGCCGATCGCGCCGCCTTCGGCGACGACGCGCAACCACGCACGCCGCGGTACCGCCGCGGTGCCCGCCGCCCGCTCGTCACGCTTGCGCAGCATGCCGACGGCGGCCCACAGCATGACGAGCGCGAAGATCGACAGCTGCACCGCGGCGCTCATGCCGTGCGCGACTCGCGCGCCAACGGCCGCACCCAGCATGCCTGGCAAACCGAACAGACCCACGCAGCGCCACGAGATGTCTCGCCGCAGCGCAAACGGCAGCGCGCCTGCGGCGCTGATCGCCGCCACGATGGCGAGGGAGCTCGTGATCGCGAGCTTCTCCGGCTCGCCCGCGAGATAAACGAGCACTGGCACCGTCAGGATCGAACCGCCGGCACCGAGCAGCCCGAGGGAGATTCCAACGAGCAGCGCGCCAGCCCAGGTCCAGAGCATGCGGCTGTTACGCGGTCGTGGGGATGTAGTGGTCGATCAGCAGCGCCGCGAACAACCACATCAGGTATTGCACCGAGAACTTGAACACGCGCATCGGCAGTTCCGCGCGGTCGGTGAACTTCATGACGAGCGCGTAGTACAGGAAGATGCTGTTCAGGATCAGCGCGGCGACGAGATAGATCAGCCCGCTCATGCGCGTCAGGAACGGCATCAGCGTGACGAGAAACAGCAGCACGGTGTAGAGCAGCACCTGCAGGCGGGTGTAGGCAACGCCGTGCGTGACCGGCAGCATCGGGATGCCCGCGCGCGCGTAGTCGTCGCGCCGCGCGATCGCCAGGGCCCAGAAGTGCGGCGGCGTCCAGATGAAGATGATCAGGAACAGCAGCAGCGCGTTCGGATCGATCGAGTTGGTGACGGCCGCCCAGCCGAGCACCGGCGGTGCGGCGCCGGCCGCGCCGCCGATGACGATGTTCTGCGACGTCGCGCGCTTCAGCCACACGGTGTAGATCACCGCATAGCCGATCAGCGACAGGAAGGTCAGCACGGCGGTCAGCGGATTGACCAGCAGCCACAGCACCAGCATCGAGGCGATGCCGAGCGTGAACGCGAAGCCCAGCGCCTGCGAGGTGCGCATCGAACCGGTGGGCAATGGCCGGCTGCGCGTGCGCGCCATCTGCTCGTCGATCTTCTGATCGAGCACATGATTGATGGCGGCTGCAGAGGCCGCCGCGAGCGCGATCCCGAGGTTGCCCCAGAACAACGCATGCAGCGGCGGCAGTCCAGGCGTCGAGAGCAGCGTGCCGACGATGCCGGTGAACGCGATCAGCAGCACCACCTTCGGCTTGGTCAGCTCGAGGTAGTGCCGCCAGGTCGCGCGCGGCGGCGCCAGGGCGTTGCTTTCTGTGGTTGCCAAGGGAGCTCCGACGGCAAAGGCGGTGCAGGGTAGCAGAACGGCCGCCGTGCAGCGCCCGCGCCGCGGACTCAGGCTTCGCGCAGGCGCCGGTTCAGGGCCAGCGTTGCCAGCAGCAGCACGGCCGCACCGGCGTTATGCCCGGTGGCGAGGCTCAGCGGGAAGGCCTCGACGACCATCAGGATGCCGATCAGCAGTTGCAGTCCGAGCGCTGCCGCAACCCAGGTGCCGCCGTTGCGCACCAGCGGCGTGGGACCGCGCCTGATGGCAAGCCACGCCAGCAGGCCGATCACCACCGTCGCGATGATCGCGCCGAGCCGGTGCGTGAAGTGGATCGCGACGCGCGCCGGATGCTCGAGCACGCCGCCGGTGTAGTTGATGTCGAGCCCGCGCCACAGCACGAATGCATCGCCGAAATCCATGTTCTTCGGCCACCACTGCGCCTGGCATTGCGGGAAATCCGGGCACGAGACAGCGGCATAGTTGCTGCTGGTCCAGCCGCCGAGTGCGATCTGGAATCCGAGCACGACCAGCGCCACGATGCCGAGCCGGCGCGCGCCCTGCAGCACCGTGGTGTGGGTCGCGCCCCGCGTCGGCGTGACGACGCCGGTGCGCCGCCGCATCGTCAGCCACAGCCAGAACAGCAGCGCCAACGTGGTCAGCCCGCCGATCAGGTGCAGCACGACGACCAGCGGTTTGACCAGCCACCAGACCGTGAATGCGCCGAGGATGCCCTGAAACACCACGGTGGCGAGCAACACGATCGTGAACGGGACGCTGGCGGGCCGGTCACGGCGGAACGCGATTGCGATCGCGGTGATCAGCACGATGATCAGCCCGAGCGTCGTCGCCGCGTATCGGTGGATCATCTCGCGCCAGGCCTTGCCGGAGTCGTAGTCCCAGCCGGCGTCGAACGACGCGATCTTGTCCGGATTCTTCTCGGCACCGGCGGGCGTCACATGGCCATAGCAGCCCGGCCAGTCGGGGCAACCCAGGCCCGCATCCGTCAATCGCACCCAGGCACCGAGCACGATCACGACCAGGCACAGCAGCACGCCCGTGAAGGCGAGGCGCCGGATCAGCACGGCAGGGGCGAGGTTGTCGGCAGCGGTGTGCGGCAGTGTGGCGTCGTTCATCACATCACCCGATGTGCGAGAGCTTCAGCAGCTTCTCGATGTCCTTGAGCAGGCCCTTGGGGTTCTCGCGCGTGTCGAAGCGCAGCATCAGGTTGCCGAGCGGATCGACGACGAACACAGTCGTCTCGCGCTGGTCCGCCGGAAACTGCGCGACGAGATCGCGCGCCGCCGGGTCGAGCGGCTGCACGACCTCGAGGCCGACGTGCTCGCGCGCCAGGAACTCGGTATTGCAGCAGTTGCTGGTCGCGATGAACACGCGCTGCACGCGCTGCATGTCCTGCGCCAGCAGCAGCCGCGTCTGGCGGATCGTCCACAGCGCGCGCTGGCAGGCCTCTTTGCAGCTGCCGTCGCCGATGTAGACGAGCGTCCACTTGTCGCGCAGCAGGCCGGCCCGCGCAGACGTCGTGCCATCGGGCAGCGTGAACGCGACGTCCTCGAGGGCGCGTACCGGCGTGATCAGTTCGCCGTTGTTGGTGGTGCCGTCGGGGCGCCAACCGCCCGCGTAGTAGAGCCAGAACGAAATCATCAGCGGCACGAAGAACAAGGCCGCGAGGCCGAGCAGCGTGCGCCGCCCACGCGCGATGTCCGCGGCGCTCGGCGGCGGCGGGGGAGCACCGGGTGCAGGTGACGCAACGGGGGGCTGGTTCATGACTCTTTACCTGACCTTCTTCGTGTTCAGCGTCGCGTACAGCAGCAGCAGCACGACTGCGAAACTCCACCACTGGATCGCGTACGACCAGTGCTTCTCCGGCACCATGCCCGGCGGCTGCCAGTCGCGCCGGTAGCCTTCAGTGGCCGTGGCATCGAGCAACAGCACGCGCGGCTCGATCGCCGCCTGCTGCAGCGCTGCGGCAAGCTCGATCGCCTTCGGATAGCTCGTCACACGCGGCCAGGGCCCCGTCTGCGGCGGCGCTGCGCGCCCGGCTTCGAGCCCGGCACTCGGCAACTCGTCGATGCGCCCGCTGACGACCACGTCCGGCTCGGCCAGCGACGTCGTCGACAGCGACACGTCCGGCAGCTGTGCGCGAAAGCCGCCGAACGGCAACCAGCCGCGATTGACCAGCAACCAGCGTCCGTCTTCCAGCCGCAGCGGTGTCAGCACCTCGTAGCCGGCTCGCCCGTCGCGCGTGCGGTTGTCGAGCAGGAACTGCCGCTCGCCATCCCATCGACCCTCGACGGTGACGCGCGCGAAGCGCGGCAAAGCCGTCGTCGGCCGGTCGCCCAGCGCGATGGCCGGGCCCTCGCCCGCCAGGAACTGCTCCCGCAACTCCAGCTTGTAATCGCCGCGACCCCATTGCCACTGGCCGAGGCCGATGAACAACACGAGCAGCGCCACAGTCAGGCTCGTCATGAGCCACGAGGGCGCGAACACCCGCCGTCCAATGGCGATGCGAATCTGCACGGAACCCCTATTCTAGTGATTCGAACCGCTGATTGCAGCCGCGCAGCGGGTCGGGCGGCTTATAATCGCCTGACGCGTGGCGAGGGTCGCGCCGCGGGAGATCCGGTTGGAACTGTTCAAACTGTTCATCGTCTTCGCCCTGATCGGCATTGTCATCAGCCTCGGGAGCGCGCTGTTCCACCTGGTCACCGACAAAGGCGATTCCAAGAAAATGGTCCGCGCCCTGACCGTCCGGATCGGCCTGTCGGTGTCGCTGTTCATCGTGATCCTGGTGGCCTGGGCCATGGGCATCATCACCCCGCACGGCGTCGTGCCCTGAGTCCGCCACTGACCATAAGCTGACGCAAGGCCCGCTTTCACAGCGGCCAGCGCGAGCCGCACCCGCGAGCGGCGTCACGTTTCGCAGATTCTCCCCGCCAGTTCTCTTGCAACGCAGCAGCGCGCCCATAGGATGCGCCCGCTTGCCCGAAACATGAGGAGAATTTCAGATGGAACTGATTGCCGGTATCGTTTTCGCGACCCTGTGCCTGGTCGTTGTCCAGATCATCGAGACGGTGACGTCGCGCGACTGACGCCACGATTCGGGCAGGTGCAGCGCAGGACTGTGCCGCCCGCTTCCCCTGCCTGGATCGACAGCCGGCCGCGCAAGGCGGCCGCGCGAAACCGCATCGTCTGCAGCCCCAGCCCGCCGCCGCCTGCGGCGCCGGGCCCGCGGCCATCGTCGCTGACCTCGAGCTCGACTTCGTAGGCGCCAATACGCAGTCGCAACCTGATCTGTCTCGCCTGCGCATGCCGTAACGCATTGGTCAGCGCTTCCTGCGCAATCCGGTACAGGTGATCGCAGGACTCGGCCGGCAACGCCAGCGGCGCAAGCGCGTCGAGCGCAAAGCCGACGACCGTTGCGCTGCGATCGACCGAAGCCGCCAGCGCCTCGAGCGCGCCGGCGAGATTGCCCCGGGCGTCGTTCAGCGGCATCAGGCCGTGCGACACGGCGCGACACTGCGTTACCGCATCCGATGCGATGGCTGCCAGCCGCTGCAGCGCTTCGGCCTCGATGCGCTCGCCGCGCTGCGCCTGCGACGCGATCGCGCTCGCCAGCAGGCTGAGGCCCGTGAGCTGCTGACCGAGACCGTCGTGCACTTCGCTCGCCAGCCGTTCGCGTTCGCGCTGGCTCGCCTCGAGAAACGCGCTCTCGAGATTGCGGCGCTCGGCGGTATCGTGGAGGATGAACAGCGCGCGATCGCCAAAGCGCGAACAATCGATCTCGACCTCGCGTCGTGAGCCGTCGCGGCATTGCACTTCGGCGAGCAGCCCGCGCTGGCGCGCCAGCGGATCCAGTCGCAATGCATCCAGCGCGCGTTCCCAGGCCGTCAGTGCGCGCGCGCGATAGGCCGGGTCCGGGTAGGCGAGCGGCCACCATTCCGTCAGCGTCGCGACATCCGTGCTGCGCCAGCCGAACAGCCGCGTGAAGTGTTCGTTGAGTCCGAAGATGCGATAGGGTGCGTCGAACTGCGTGACCGCCATCGCCACCGGCGAGTGCTGCATCAGGCCGCGCAGCAGCGCTTCGCCGCGCCGCAGTTCGCGCGAGGCACGCTCTCGCTCGAGTGCGGCGCCGACATGCGGGCCAATCGTGCGCAGCAGTTCCATCGCGAAGCGCGGGCACGGCAGCGGCCCGTCGTGCAGCAGCACCAGCAGTCCGATGGGTTCGCCCAGCGGCGATTGCAGCGGCAGTCCCAGGTAGCTGTCGGCGCGCAGTGCGGCGAGGTCGACATCGTCGGGGAAAAGCGCGCGGACGTTGCTGTCGAAGTACTGCAGTTCACCGCCGTACACGAGCGCGCAGGGACTGCCCGACATCCGGTAGGCGAAGTTCTCGATGGCGCGACCGAAGGAGGCTGCGCCCTGCGTGCGCGCGGAATCCGCATCGCACTCGTCCGGCGTGGCGATGAAGGCCCTGGACACGCCGCAGGCGCCGGACAACATCTCCGCGACGCGCTGGCAGAAGCGCGCGGAGTCGTCACCCAGGCCGGCGTCCAGCAGGTGTTGCACGTGGCGGCGCGCGGACTCTATCAGTTCGAGATGGGTGGCGTCGGAGTCCTGCGTTGCAGCGACGGCAGTCATCCTGCCATTCTCGGCAGTGGTGCCGGGTGCGGCAATGAGGGTTTCGCTGAAACAATGAAAAAGGCCCGGTTTCCCGGGCCTTTTGAAATATCGCGAGCAGTCGGCGTCAGAGCCAGTACACGAACACGTACAGGCCGAGCCAGACGACGTCGACGAAGTGCCAGTACCAGGCCACGGCCTCGAAGGCGAAGTGGCGCTGCGGCGTGAAGTGGCCCTTCATCGTGCGCAGCCAGATGCACACCAGCATGATCGCGCCGATCGTGACGTGGAAGCCGTGGAAGGCCGTCAGCATGTAGAACGTCGAGCCGTAGATGCCGGTAGACATCTGCAGGCCGAGCACCTCGTAGGCATGCACGTATTCCCATGCCTGCAGGCCGACGAAAATGAAGCCGAGCAGGAAGGTGGCGGCGAGGTACAGGTTCAGCGTGCCCCGCTTGCCTTCCTTCAGGGCGTGGTGCGCGATCGTCAGCGTCACGCCGGACAGCAGCAGGATCGCCGTGTTGATCGCCGGCAGGCCGAGGGCCGGCACGGTCTCGTAGGTGCCGTCTTCACGCGGGCTGAGTTTCGCGGGGCCGTTGGTCGGCCAGGCGTTCTCGAAGCCGTTCCACAGCAGCAGGTTGTTGAAGATCTTGACGCCCTCGCCGCCGATCCAGGGCACCGACAGCTGCCGCGCGTAGAACAGCGCGCCGAAGAACGCCGCGAAGAACATGACCTCGGAGAAGATGAACCACATCATTCCCATGCGGAACGACTTGTCCACCTGCATGTTGTACATGCCCTGCTGGTTCTCGGCGATCACGACCGAGAACCAGCCGATGAACAGGCCCACGACCATCAGCAGGCCGATCGCGAACATCCAGGGGCCATACCACTCGTTGAGCCAGCCGCAGACGCCCAACATCATCGTGAAGAGCGCCACGGAGCCGTAGATCGGCCACGGGCTGTCGTGCGGAACGTAGTATTTGTCTGCGGTGTGTGTTGCCATTTTTTAAAGTGCGCCGACGCGCGTCGTGTTGTCGTAGAAAACGTAGGAAAGAGTGACGCGATCCATGTGCTTGGGCAGCGAGGGATCGACGACGAAGCGCACTGGCATCACTTTCTCTTCGTCCACGGTGAACGATTGAGGCGTGAAGCAGAAGCACTCGGTCTTGTGGAAGAAGGCGGTGGCCTTGCCGGGTGCGACGTTCGGCACGGCATGGGCAACGGTGTTGCGACCGGTGCGGTTGCGCGCGATGTAGTCGACTTCGTACAGCTGCCCGGGGTGCACCTGCATCGTTTTGATCACCGGACTGAAATCGAAGCTGCCGACGCTCGGCAGCTCGGCGACGAAATCGACGGTGACGAGGCGGTTCTCATCCGGCCGCTCCTCGATGACACGGGCTTCCTGCAGGGACTTCTGGTTGCCGTAGCCAGTGATGTCGCACAGCACTTCGTACAGCGGCACCAGCGCGAAGCCGAAAGCGAAGGAGCCGGCCGCGAAGCCGAGAAGTTTCCACGTCAGGACCCGATTGTCGCGCCTGGTGTCCACGGGTTCAGCCCTTCCAGCCCGTTACGGTCATCAGGATGAACGTGAGGTAGAACGCGAACGCGATGAGGCCGAGCGCGATGGCGCTGCGGCGCACGCGGCGGGCGCGCTCGGCATCGTCGCTCATCAATGCATCGCTCCCTTCGTGATGAGCTGCGGCGACGGCGGCGTGTCCCAGCTGTGGTGCGGCGCCGGCGTCGGCAGCTCCCACTCCAGGCCATGCGCGCCTTCCCAGGGACGCTGCTCGGCCTTCTTGCCGTTGCGGACGGTATCCCAGACCACGTAGACGAACAGCAGCTGCGAGAAGCCGAAGATCAGGGCGCCGATCGACGACACCATGTTCCAGTCGGCGAACTGGGTCGCGTAGTCAGGGATGCGGCGCGGCATGCCGGCCAGGCCCAGGAAATGCTGCGGGAAGAACAGCACGTTGACGCCGATCGTCGACAGCCAGAAGTGCCACTTGCCGAGCGTCTCGTTGTACATGCGACCCGACCACTTCGGCAGCCAGTAGTACACCGCCGCCATGATCGAGAACACCGCACCCGGCACCAGCACATAGTGGAAGTGCGCGACGACGAAGTAGGTGTCGTGATACTGGAAATCAGCCGGTGCGATCGCGAGCATCAGGCCCGAGAAGCCGCCGATCGTGAACAGGAACAGGAAGGCGATCGCGAACAGCATCGGCGTTTCGAAGGTCAGCGAGCCGCGCCACATGGTTGCGCACCAGTTGAACACCTTCACGCCGGTCGGGACTGCAATGAGCATCGTCGACAGCATGAAGAACAGCTGGCCTGCGAGCGGCATGCCCACCGTGAACATGTGGTGGGCCCACACGATGAACGACAGGAACGCGATCGACGCCGACGCATAGACCATCGATTCATAACCGAACAGCGGCTTGCGCGAGAACGTCGGGATGATCTCGGAGACGACGCCGAAGGCCGGCAAGATCAGGATGTAGACCTCTGGGTGCCCGAAGAACCAGAAGATGTGCTGGAACATGACCGGGTCGCCGCCGCCCGCGGCGCTGAAGAAGCTGGTGCCGAAGAAGTGATCGGTCAGCAGCATCGTGACGGCGCCGGCGAGCACCGGCATCACCGCGATCAGCAGGTAGGCCGTGATCAGCCAGGTCCAGCAGAACAGCGGCATGTTCAGCAGGCCCATGCCCGGCGCGCGCATGTTCATGATCGTGACGACGACGTTGATCGCGCCGAGGATCGACGACGCGCCCATCAGATGGATCGCGAAGATCGTCAGCGGGAAGCTGTCGCCCGCCTGCAGCGACAGCGGCGGATACAGCGTCCAGCCACCCGCCGGTGCGCCGCCCGGCACGAACAGCGTGCCGATCAGCAGCAGGAACGCGAACGGCAGGATCCAGAAGCTGAGGTTGTTGAGGCGCGGCAGCGCCATGTCGGGCGCGCCGACCTGCAGCGGGATCATCCAGTTCGCGAGGCCTGTCCACGCCGGCATCACGCCGCCGAAGATCATCAGCAGCGCGTGCATCGTCGTCATCGAATTGAAGAAGCCCGGATCGACGAACTGCAGGCCCGGCTGGAAGAGTTCGAGGCGGATGACCAGCGCCATCGCGCCGCCCAGGAAGAACATGGCGCACGCGAAGATCAGGTACAGCGTGCCGATGTCCTTGTGATTGGTCGCGTAGACCCAGCGACGCCAGCCGGTCGGGCCGTGATCGTGGTGCTCGTGGGCGGGGGCGTCGGGCGCGTGCGTCGTGTTGGCCATGGTCTGTCTCTAGCGTTGCGTTCTGTGCTTCGTGATGCGTGCGTTTCAGCGGCGCGGCGGCGTCTGCGCGTCGGCCGTGCTTGCCTGCGCGGGCAGGTCGGCAGCAGCGTCGACTGGCGCGGCCGCGGCCTGCTGCGCGGCAAGCCACGCAGCGTACTCGTCTTTCGGCAGCACCCGGACGACGATCGGCATGAAACCGTGATCGCGACCGCACAGTTCGGCGCACTGGCCGCGATAGATGCCGGACTTGCCCTTGTCGACCTTGAACCACAGTTCGTTGACGAAGCCCGGGATGGCGTCCTTCTTCATGCCGAAAGCCGGCACCCACCATGCGTGGATGACGTCCTGCGCGGTCAGCAGCAGCCGCACCTTGGTGTCTTCCGGCACGACCAGCGGATTGTCGACGTCGAGCAGGTAGTTCGGCACCTGCCGCGGATCGAGGCCCGACTGCAGCTGGCGCGCTTCATCGCTGGCGCGATCGAGCGTCGAGAAGAAGCCGATGTCATCGTCGATGTATTCGTACTGCCATTTCCACTGGTAGCCCGTGACCTTGATCGTCAGCTCGGTGTTGCGCGTGTCTTCGATCGCGATCAGCACGCGTGTTGCCGGCACCGCCATGACGACGAGGATCACGACCGGGATGATCGTCCAGACGATCTCGGCCTTGGTGCTGTGGAGCATCGTCGTGTCGGCGACCGCGCCCTTGGACTTGCGGAATGCGACGATCGCGTAGGTCATCACGCCGAACACGACCACGCCGATCGCGACGCACACCCAGAAGATGATCATGTGCAGGTCGTAGATCTTTTTCGACAGTTCGGTCACGCCTTCCGGCATGTTGAGCAGGCCCCAGCCGCTGTCGGCCTGGGCAAGCGGAGCGACGAGGAGCGCCGCGGCCGCGGCGAGCGTCTGACGGACTGTCTGATTCATCTGCAATTCAACCTTGGCTTCGGAAACTCGTGTGCGGCCTCAGTGCGCGTCCGGCACCGCAGCTGCCATCGCCAGCGGCGGGCCGCTGAGCATGCGCTGCAGGCGCTGCGCCACACTGCGCCGCTCCTGTTCGTTGAGGAAACGACCGATCTCGCAGCGGCGGCCGTGCGACTCGATGAGGAGTTGGCTCGGATGCAGTGGCGAGTCGGCGGCGCGCATCTTAACCCGCGCCCAGTAGCGCTGGAAAACGACGCGATCGCGGCGTTCGCAATCGACCTCTTCGATCTCGACCGAGTCCTCGGTGACCGTGATGGTCTGGCGGTGATGCCGGCGCTGCAGGCTGCGGTGCATGGCCCAGCCGAGAAGCGCCATCTCGAGGCCGGCGAACGGCAATACCGGCCAGAAGCCCTGGGTGGTGGCCAGCGCGGCCACGACGAAGGTGACGCAGCACAGACCGCCGAAAAAGGTCCATGCCATGCGCGGTGTCAACGAGCAATTGGGTGTCAGAGTGAGGCTGTGGACAGGCGCTGTCATGTCGGCTTTCGAATCGTACCGCACCTGTGTTTTGCAACTCAACTCAATGACTTACATTACAAAGTCCTGATACAGCCGCAGCCAGCGCCGTACGCCGCGCGGTGCCGTCTTCGCGCCAGCCGATCCGCGCCAGCGGCGCGCAGCCCAGACGCTGCGTCAGCGTCTCGAGCTGCGCCTCGAGCGCGGCGATTTCGGGGTCGATGACGTTCGCGATCCAGCCCGCCCGCGGCAGGCCGCGCGCCGCGATCGCCTGCCAGGTCAGCTGCGCATGGTTCAGGCATCCCAGCCGCATCCCGACGACCATCAGCACCGGCAACGCCAGGCGGGCTGCCAGGTCCGCGATGCTCTGGGTATCCGTCAGCGGCGCGAGCCAGCCGCCGGCACCCTCGACCAGGACCCAGCCGCTATCTGCGGCGATTTGTCGGTATATGGAATCTAAATGATCAAATTCGATCCGAACGTCGTCGATCTTCGCAGCCAGATGCGGCGACATCGGCTGCCGCAGACAGTAGGGGTTGATCCACTCGTAAGGGTGGCCAGTGTTGGCCGCCTGCTGCAGCGCCAGCGCGTCGTCGTTGCGCCAGCCGTCTGGTGTCGCCAGGGCGCCGGCGGCGACCGGCTTCATGACTCCGACGCGGCATCCCGTCGCCACCATCGCCTCGACCAGCCCGACCGAGCACCAGGTCTTGCCGACTTCGGTGTCGGTGCCGGTCACGAACACCCCGGGCGTCACGCGCGGCCGGGTCATCGCGCCGCTCCGCCCGCGTCGCGACGGCGCTGCCCGATCTGATCCAGCGGGATCACGGCGAGGGTCGAGTCACTCGCCGCAGCGCGCCGCGCCGTCGGCGCCCAGGCGAGTCCGTAGACCACTTCCCAGGTCGAAGGCAGACCGCGCGCGCCGCGCAGCGGCTCGTACGCCGCGGCGAGTTTCGCCAGCGTGCCGCGGCCCAGCAGGCTGCGCCGGCGCTCGCGATCGGCGTTGACCGCGCCGATGCGCTGCAGGTCGCGCATCAGTTCGACGACGCTGGCGTAGTCGAGCTGGTGCGTGTCGACGTCCAGCACCGGCTGCTCGAAGCCGGCGCGCATCAGTGCATCGCCGACGTCGTGCATGTCGAGGAAGCGGTGCACGTGCGGCAGGTCATCGACCGTCGCCCAGGCGGCGCGCAGTTCCTGCAGCGTCGCGGGGCCGAAGGTCGCGAACGCGAACGCGCCACCCGGCTCGAGCACGCGCGCGATTTCGCCGAAGGCGGGCGCGAGGTCATCGCACCACTGCAGCATCAGGTTGCTGAACGCGAGCTGCGCGCAGCCCGGCGCCAGTGGCAGCGCGCGCGTGTCGGCGGCGACGCGCTCGAAGCGATGGCCCCATCCGCCACCGAACCAGCGGCCGCCAAACCAGCGCTCGCGCCAGCCGAGCAGCGCACCGGCCTGCGCCAGCATGCCCGGCGCGAGATCCGCTGCGATGACGAGGCTCGCCGGATAACGCTGCTTCAGCGCGCGCGCCGCGTGGCCGGTGCCGGCGCCGAGATCGAGCACGACCCGCGGCGCGATCCGCAATTCGCCGACCCGCTGCAGCAGTTCGGCGCGCACGACGGCCTGCAGGCGCGCGGCGGCGTCGTAGCCGCTGCTCGCGGCGCTGAAGCGCGCCCGGACGCGGGCGCGATCGAGGCGCGCGGCGGGTGTGTCAGCGTCACGCATCGGCGCCCTCCAGCAGCCACTGTGCGACCGTGTCGGCGTGCGACAGGAACGGCGCATGCCCGGCGCGCGCGATCTCGCGGAACTCGCCGCGTGGCAAGGCGGCGGCGAGCGCGCGTCCGGCCCACGGCGGCGTGACGCGATCGTACTGGCCGCTGACCACGAGCGCGGGCGCCGTGATGCGCGGCAGGCTGTCACGCAGGTCGACGCTGCGCAGCAACTCGAGGCCGGCGGCCAGCGCGCGCGGCGTGGCCGCGCCGTGCGCATCGAGCGCCGCCTGCAATTCCTGCAGCGTGCGTGCCGACTGCGCGCTGCCGCGCACCTGCAGCTCGAGGAATTCGTGCACGGTGCGGTGGTAGTCCGCGCGCAGCTGCGTCGCGAAGGTCTCGAGCACCGCGGGTGCAAGGCCGTGCGGCCAGTCGTCGCGCGTGACGAAGCACGGCGTGCTCGCGAGCAGCGTGATGCGCGCGATGCGTTGCGGCGCCGCTGCCGCCAGCGCGAGCGCGAGCATTCCGCCGAGCGACCAGCCGAGCAGGTGCAGCGGCGCTCCGTGGCCGGCCTGCAATGCGGTCAGTTCGGCATCGAGCTGCGCCGCCGCCGCTTCGATGCCCTGCTCGAGGGCGGCGACATCGGCGCCGCTGCGGCCATGGCCCGGCAGGTCGAGCCGCAGCACGTCGTAGCGCGGCGCGAGCCGCGCGGCGAGGTCGTCGAACACGGCGAGGTTCAGGCCCCAGCCGTGCAGCATGACGAGCGTCGGTCGCGTGGCGACGGCGTTCATGCCGGCAGCGGTCCGGCCGCCGCGAACGCGCGCGCCAGCGCAGCGACGAGCGCATCGACATCGGCATCGGCATGCGCTGCCGACAGCGTGACCCGCAGCCGCGCCGAGCCCTGCGGCACGGTGGGCGGACGGATCGCCGTGACCCACAGGCCGGCCGCGCGCAGCGCGGCGCTGATGTCGAGGCAGCGCTGCGCATCGCCGACCAGCACGGGCTGGATCGCCGTCGCGGAGTCCAGCAGCGGCAGGCCCGCCGCAAGCGCCGACGTCCTGAAGCGCTGCGTCAGTTCGCGCAGCCGCGCGCGGCGCGCCGGTTCGGCGCTGATCACGCGCAGCGCGGCGCGCGTCGCGGCCGCGACCGGCTCGGGTAGCGCGGTCGTGTAGATGTAGGTGCGCGCGCGCTGCACCAGCCAGTCGATCAGGTCGGCATCGCCGGCGACGAACGCACCGAAACTGCCGCAGGCCTTGCCGAGCGTGCCGACCAGCACGGGGACGGCATCCGCGTCGAGGCCGCAGTGTTCGAGCACGCCACCGCCGTGCTCGCCCAGCACGCCGAAGCCGTGCGCGTCGTCGACGACCAGCCAGGCCTCGTGCGCACGCGCGGCCGCAGCGAGTTCGCGCAACGGTGCGATGTCGCCATCCATGCTGAAGACGCCGTCGGTGACCAGCAGCGCGCCACCGCGCGCGGCGGCACTGGCGAGCGCGCGCGTCGCCGCGTCGGCATCGCCGTGCGCGTAGCGCTCGAGCGTCGCCCGCGACAGCAGCGCGGCATCGAGCAGCGACGCATGGTTCAGCCGATCTTCGATCACGACGTCGTCGCGGCCGGCGAGCGCCATGACGACGCCGAGGTTGGCCATGTAGCCAGTCGAGAACAGCAGCGCGCGCTCGCGGCCGCAGAACTGCGCGAGTTCACGTTCGAGCGCGTCGTGCTCGGGCCCGTGGCCGGTGACCAGATGCGAGGCGCCCGCGCCGACGCCGTGTGCGGCCGCGGCGTCGCGCATCGCCGCCACCAGCGCCGGATGCGCGGCGAGGCCGAGGTAGTCGTTGCTGCTGAAATTCAGGTACTCGCGGCCGGCGTGCTGCAGTCGCGCGCCAGGACGCTTCTCGAGCGTCGCCCGCTGGCGGCGCAGCGCCTTCGAATCGAGGTCGGCGAGCGCGGCGGCGAGCGCGTCAGGCCGGCGGCGCATGCGCCGCGACCTCGGGCGAGATGCCGAGTCGCGCGAGCAGCGCGCGATCGTGCTCGACATCCGGATTGCCGGTGGTCAGCAGTTTCTCGCCGTAGAAAATCGAGTTGGCGCCGGCGAGGAAGGCGAGCGCCTGCAGTTCGTCGGACATCTGTTCGCGCCCGGCCGACAGCCGCACGTAGGACTTCGGCATCACGATGCGCGCAACGGCAATCGTGCGCACGAAGTCGAGCGGATCGATCGGGGCGCGGCCGGCGAGCGGCGTGCCCGGCACCTGCACGAGCTGGTTGATCGGCACGCTCTCGGGATGCTGCGGCAGGTTGGCGAGCGTCTGCAGCATGCGGGCGCGATCGCGCAGCGTCTCGCCCATGCCGACGATGCCGCCGCAGCAGACCTTCATGCCGGCGTCGCGCACCGCATCGAGTGTGTCGAGGCGATCCTGGAATTCGCGCGTCGTGATGATCTGCCCGTAGAACTCTGGCGAGGTGTCGATGTTGTGGTTGTAGTAATCGAGGCCGGCGTCGCGCAGCTCGCGCGCCTGCTCCGTGTTCAGCATGCCGAGCGTCGCGCAGGTCTCGAGGCCGAGCGAGCGCACCTCGCGCACCATGGCCGCGACCTTGTCGATGTCCTTCTTCTTCGGCGAGCGCCAGGCCGCGCCCATGCAGAAGCGAGTGGCGCCGGCGGCCTTGGCCGCGCTCGCGCGGTCGCGCACTTCGGCGAGTTCCAGCAGCGTTTCGCGATCGAGGCCGGTGTCGTAGCGGACGCTCTGCGGGCAGTAGGCGCAGTCCTCGGGGCAGGCGCCGGTCTTGATCGACAGCAACGTGCTCATCTGCACGGTGTTGGGCCGCTGGTGTTCACGGTGCACGCGCTGCGCCTGGAACATGAGGTCCGCAAATGGCAGCTGGAACAGCGCCTCGATCTGTTCGGTGCTCCAGTCGTGGCGGACGTCGCCGAGTGCGTGGCCGTGGGCAAGGTCATTCATGGCGGTTCCCAGCAGAAATGCGAGCGGACGGGGCGGCACCGGCTGGGCATGCTGCCCACACGGCGTCGGGATGTTCGGCGCGGCCACTGCGGGTGTCAACTTCAAGATGCCGATCCAGTTGACAATGACCCATTGGTGGCAGCAGCGGCGGCCGCGCCTGCCCTGGGTCGAGCGCCTGTCGCTCGCGGTGCTGGCGCCGCGCTGCATCCGCTGCGGCCTGTCTGCCGCGCCGCTCGCGGTCGACCTGTGCGATGTCTGCCTGGCCGACCTGCCGTTCCGGCCGCTGCCGGCGCTCGAGGTCGGCGGTGTCGGCGCGCATCAGTATTGTGTGCCGCTGCGCTACGAAGAGCCGGTCTCCGGCCTGATCCGCGCGCTGAAGTTCCACGCCGACTGGCGGCCGGCCCGGGTGCTGGGCGCGGTGCTGGCGGCGAGCCGCGCGGCCTCCGGCCTCGCGCCGCCGCAGGCGGTGTTGCCGCTGCCGCTGCATCCGGCGCGGCTGCGGGAGCGCGGCTACAACCAGGCGGAGCTGATCGCCGCCGCCGCGGCTCGCTGGCTCGGCCTGCCATTGCTGCCGCATGCGCTGGCGCGCACGCGTGCCACCGTGGCCCAGACGCAGCTCGATGCCAGCGCGCGCCGTGCGAACCTGCAAGGTGCCTTCGTGCTCGACGATGCCTGGCGCGAGGGCGCAACGCTGCCGCGCCACGTCGCCGTGGTCGACGATGTCGTCACCACCGGCGCAACGCTGGCCGACGCGGTGCGCGCGCTGCGGCGCTGTGGGGTGCAGACGGTCGAAGTCTGGGCCGTGGCCCGCGCCGAACTCGGCAGCACGGCCGCCTCGTGACTGCAGTGTCGACGAATTTGACAACCACCCCTCCGCGGGCGGCTGACATATCGCTCGCGTCAGGCGCAAGTCGTTGATCCGCAGCGGCTTCGTGGCTCGTGGCGCGCTTCGTGCTTCTAGATGTCACCACTCTTCCGGGGAAGGAAGCGCTGGGGCGGGTCGCGCGATACGGATCACCAAGAATCCGGTCGCGCTCGATCCTTCCGCGGCTGCCCTTCAGCGGCTGCGCAACCAGAAATCGAGCGCGATCCCGGTGAAGATCGCGAATCCCACCCAGTGATTGTTCAGGAAAGCCTGGAAGCAGGCATCGCGGTCGCGGTGCCGCGTGCTCCACAGCTGCAGCGCGAACAGCAGCGCCGCCACGCCGAGCCCGGCCCAGTATGCGGCGCCGAGTTGCTCGGCGCGCCCGACCAGCGCGAGCCCGAACAGCATCAGCGCCTGCATGACGCCGATGACCACCCGGTCCATGTCGCCGAACAGCAGCGCGGTCGAGCGCAGGCCGAGCTGCGCATCGTCGTCGCGGTCGACCATCGCATAAAAGGTGTCGTAGATCGCTGCCCAGACGATCGCGGCGAGCAGCAGCACCCACGCCGTGCGCGCGAGATCGCCGGTCTGGGCGGCCCAGGCCATCGGCACGCCCCAGCCGAAGGCGACGCCCAGGTAGAACTGCGGCGCGGGGAAGAAGCGCTTGAAGAACGGATAGCTGATCGCGAGCACTGCGCCGATGAACGACAGGCCGATCGTCAGCGTGTTCAGTTGCAGCACCAGCACGAACGAGACGAGCAGCAGCACGGCGAACAGCGCGAGCGCGCCATACGGCGAGATACGGCGCGCCGCGAGCGGCCGGTCGCGGGTGCGCTTCACGTGCGGGTCGAAATCGCGATCGGCGACATCGTTGATGATGCAGCCGGCCGAGCGCATCAGCACCGTGCCCAGCACCAGCACGACGAGCACGCCGGGGTCGGGGCGGCCGTCGGCGGCGATCCACAGCGCCCACAGGGTCGGCCACAGCAGCAGGAAGATGCCGATCGGCCGGTGCAGCCGAGTCAGATACAGGTAATCGCGCCAGCGCGACGCGAGTCGCGACTCGGCGGGCACCGACGTGAGCGCGGTCGTCATGGCTGCAGCGGCGGCAGCTGGCCGACGTCGGGCAGGAACACTTCGCGCAGCGTCAGCGACTGCGCGCCGAGATCGAACACCGAGCGCCGCACCCACAGCGGCTGCGCCGGCAGCGCGCGCCGCGCCAGCGCTGCGCGCACCACGTCGACATCGTCGTAGAGCCGCGCGTAATCGAACTCGGGCCGCCGCACCGCGCCGTGCGCGGCGAGTGCTTCGCCGAGCGCGGTCTGGCCGATGCCGGCGAGCCATGGCGCGGCGGTGAGCGTGGCCGCAGGCACGCGCGTCTGCGCCCAGACCCAGGCGACGCCATCGCAGCACAGTTCGATCTCGCGCAGGTGATCGCCGCGCTCGTTGCGCTCGCTGAGGACGTTCATCTGGAAGCGCGCGCCACAGGTGTCGCGCATGCGCTGCGTCAGCAGGCCCGGCGTCAGCAGCCAGCTGCGCAGCTGCGCGTTGCCTTCGTAGCAGTTCAGCGCCTGGCCGGCCAGCCACAGGTGGTTGTCGACGCTTGCCGCGATGGTGTTGTCTTCGAGGGCGGCCATGTCGATGCGGTGCAGGTGGAATCCGGGCGCGTGGGGCTGGCGTGGCAAAGGTGGCGGCGGCTGCCGGCGGCGTGTCAGCCGACGCGTCCGTACTGCTCGTCGGCACCGATCCAGCGCGCCGCGAGCGGAGCAATTCTATCGCGATAGCGCGCCAGCATCAGCTCCGCTGCCTGGTGCACGCCCGGCAGCAGGTCGGCGTCACGACCGAGATCCGCCACGCGCATGTGGGCGAGGCCCGTCTGGCGCGTACCCAGCAGTTCGCCCGGGCCGCGCAGTTCGAGGTCGCGCTGCGCGATGAAAAAGCCGTCGTTGCTCTGCCGGATCGCATCGAGCCGGGCGCGCGACAGCTGCCCGAGCGGCGGCCGGTACAGCAGCACGCAGCTGCTCTCGTGGGCGCCGCGGCCGACGCGGCCGCGCAACTGGTGCAGCTGCGCGAGACCCATGCGCTCGGCGTTCTCGATGACCATCAGTGTCGCGTTCGGCACGTCGACGCCGACTTCGATGACGGTCGTCGCCACGAGCAACTGGATCTGCCCGGCCTGGAAGGCGCGCATCGCTTCTTCCTTCTTGCGCGGCGGCATGCGCCCGTGCACGAGGCCGACCCGCACATCGGGCAGCGCCTCGGCGAGCACTGCGGCGGTCTCCTCGGCGGCCTGGTAGCGCAGCTCTTCGGATTCCTCGATCAGCGGGCAGACCCAGTAAGCCTGGCGCCCCTGCGCGACGGCGCTATGGATGCGCGCGACGACCTCATCGCGGCGGCTGTCGGCGGCGACCACCGTCTTGACCGGAGTGCGCCCGGGCGGCAGCGCATCGATGATCGACACGTCGAGGTCGGCGTAGGCCGTCATGGCGAGCGTGCGCGGGATCGGTGTCGCCGTCATGATCAGCTGGTGCGGATGCAGCTCGCGGCGCCGGCCTTTCTCCTTCAGCTGCAGCCGCTGCTGCACGCCGAAGCGATGCTGTTCATCGACGATGGCGAGCGCGAGATCGTGGAACTCGATGCCTTCCTGGAACAGCGCGTGCGTGCCGACGACGAGCTGGCCTTCGCCCGAGGCGACCAGCGCCAGCGCGCTGCGCCGCGTGCGCGCCGGCTGTGATCCCGTGACCAGCACCACCGTGACGCCGAGTGGCGCGAACCACTTGTCGAGATTGCGAAAGTGCTGCTCGGCCAGCAGCTCCGTCGGTGCCATCAGCGCGGCCTGGTGACCACTGCCGATCGCGCGTGCCGCGGCGGCCGCCGCGACCACGGTCTTGCCGCAGCCGACGTCGCCCTGCACCAGCCGGGTCATCGGCGTGCTGCGCGCGAGGTCCGCGTCGACTTCATCGAGCGCGCGGCGCTGCGCGTCGGTCAGCGGAAACGGCAGCGAGGCGATGAAGCGTGCCTCGAGCGCTGCTGCATCGGCGAGCGGTGCGGCCGGATCCGCCGTGGCTTCGGCGCGCAGCAGCTTGAGCGCAAGGTGATGCGCGAGCAGTTCCTCGAACGCGAGGCGCCGCTGCGTCGGGTGCCGGCCGGCGATCAGCGCCTCGACCGGCGCATCGCGCGGCGGCCGGTGCACGTAGGCGAGCGCGGCCGCGAGGCTGGGCAGCGGCGTCGCATCGTCAGTGTCGGTGAGGGCCAGCACCTCGGACGGCAGCCAGTCGCGCACGCCGGCGTTCTGCAGTTCGACCAGCGCCTGGTCGATCAGCACGCGCAGCCGACCCTGCGTCACGCCTTCGGTCATCGGATAGACCGGGGTCAGCGTGTCGTCCATCGGCTCGATGTCGCCGCTGAAGCGCCGGTACTCCGGGTGCACCATCTCGAGTCCCTGCGGGCCGCGGCGCACTTCGCCGTAACAGCGGATCCGCGTGCCGCGCGCGAGACCCTGCTGCTGCGCGTTCGAGAAGTAAAAGAACCGCAGAGTCAAAAATCCCGAGCCATCGGAGATGCGCGCCAGCAGCTGGCGGCGGCGCCGGAACGCGACTTCGGCGAGCAGCACCTCGCCCTCGACGACGGCGCGCGTGCCGGCCTGCAGCGCGCCGATCGGCACGACATGGGTGCGGTCTTCATAACGCAGCGGCAGCAGGAACAGCAGATCCTGCACGGTGCGCACGCCGAGCGCCGCGAGCCGCTGCGCGAGCGCATCGCCGACACCGCGCAGCGCCGTGACCGGGCGCTGTTCGCGTGGGGACGTGGTCGAAGCGGTGGTCATCCGCGCGCCCCGGCGCGGCGCCTCAGCGCGAGCCGAGTTCCAGCACGCACTCGATCTCGACCCGCGCGCCGCGCGGCAAAGCCGCGACGCCGACGGCCGCGCGTGCCGGATACGGCTGCGCGAAGTACTGCGCCATGACTTCATTGACCTTGGCGAAGTGCGCGAGATCCGTCAGGAAGATCGTGACCTTGACGGCATCGTCGAGCGTGCCGCCCGCGGCGTCTGCAATCGCGCGCAGGTTGTCGAACACGCGCCGGATCTCGGCTTCGATATCGCCGCTGACCAGTTCCTTCGTCGCCGGATCGAGCGGGATCTGGCCGGAGATCCACACCGTGTCGCGAATCCGCACGGCCTGCGAATAGGTGCCGATGGCGGCCGGCGCCGCGGTGGTGTGGATGATCTGTCTCGACATGGGCCAGCTCCGTGTCAGTCGTCGCGCGCGCGCTGCGCCAGCGTGCGGGTGACGCCGCTGACGTCCGGCATGCGCCGGATCGTGCGGACGATTTTCGCAAGATGCCGTCGGTCGCGCACCTTCAGTTCGAACACCAGCACCGAGGTTTCGGGGTCGCGCTCCTCGAGCGTCACGTGCTCGATGTTGGTGTCGGTCGCCGCGATGGCGGCTGCGACCGCCGCCAGCACGCCGGTGCGGTTCGCGACGTTGACGCGCAGTTCCGACGAGAACAGCCGGTTCGGTGTCGGCTGCCACGTGACCGACAGCCAGCGCTCGGGATGCCGCCGGTAGTCCTCGACGTTGGTGCACGGTTCGCGATGCACGACGATGCCGCGACCGGCGGACAGAAAGGCCATGATCGGATCGCCCGGGATCGGGAAGCAGCAGCGCGCATAGCCGACCAGCAGGCCTTCGGTGCCGGCGACCGCCAGCGGCACCGGCGCTGCAGCGGTCTCGCCGACTTCCGTCGCCGTGGGCAGCAGGCGGCGCGCCACCAGTGGCGCGAGGCGCTCGCCAAGGCCGATCCGCTCGAACAGTTCATCGCGGTCCTGCAGGCCGAGCTCGCCCAGTGCGGCGGCAACGACCCGCTCGTCGACGGCGTCCAGCGTGCTGCCCGACTCCGTCAGTGCCTGGGTCAGCAGGCGCTGGCCGAGATCGATCGCCTCGGAGCGGCGCAGGCTCTTCAGGTACTGGCGGATCGCCGCGCGCGCCTTCGCGGTGACGACGAAGTTGACCCAGGCCGGGTTCGGCATCGCGCCCTTCGCGGTGACGATCTCGACCGTCTGGCCGTTGCGCAGCACGGTGCGCAGCGGCGTCAGGCGGCGATCGACTTTCGCAGCCACGCAGCGATTGCCGACATCCGTGTGCACGGCGTAGGCGAAGTCGACGACCGTCGCGCCGCGCGGCAGGCGCAGGATCGTGCCCTTCGGCGTGAACACGTAGACCTTGTCCGGGAACAGGTCGACCTTGACGCTCTCGAGGAATTCCTCGGAGCTGCCGCTCTCCTGCATCGTGATCAGGTTCGCGAGCCACTCGCGCGCGCGACTCTGCTCGCTGGTCGAGCCGTCGTCGCCGCCCTTGTATTTCCAGTGCGCCGCGATGCCCGACTCGGCGACGCGATGCATGTCGTCGGTGCGGATCTGCACTTCGATCGGCACGCCGTTCGGGCCGAACAGCGTCGTGTGCAGCGACTGGTAGCCGTTGACGCGCGGAATCGCGATGTAATCCTTGAAGCGCCCGGGCATCGGCTTGTAGACGCTGTGCACCGCGCCGAGCGCGCGGTAGCAGGTGTCGACGCTGTCGACGATCACGCGCAGGCCGTACACGTCGACGATGTCGGCCAGCGCCGAGCGCTTGCGCGCCATCTTCTTGTAGATGCTGTACAGATGCTTCTCGCGCGCCTCGACCGCGCCCGGAATCTGCGCCTTGGCGAGCGCGGCGCGCATCTGCTCCGCGATCTTGCCGAGGAATTCCTTCTGGTTGCCGCGCGCGCGACGCAGCGCGCGCTCGAGCACGCGGTAGCGCTGCGGGTAGGCCGCGCGGAATCCCAGGTCTTCGAGCTCGAGCTTGAGGTTGTAGAGGCCGAGGCGCTCGGCGATCGGTGCGTAGATCTCGAGCGTTTCGCGCGCGATCGCGCGCCGGCGCGCCGGCTGCATCGCATCGATGGTGCGCATGTTGTGCGTGCGGTCGGCGAGCTTGACCAGGATCACGCGCAGGTCGCGCACCATCGCGAACAGCATCTTGCGGAAGGACTCCGCCTGCGCTTCCTCGCGGTTCTTGAACTTGATCTGGTCGAGCTTGGTGACGCCGTCGACGATCTCGGCGACGGTCTCGCCGAAGCGCGCGGCGATATCGCCCTTGTCGATCGCGGTGTCTTCCATGACGTCGTGCAGGATCGCAGCGACGATGGTGTCGGCGTCGACGCGCAGCGTCGCGAGGATTTCGGCGGCCGCAACCGGGTGCGAGATGTACATCTCGCCGGATTTGCGGCGCTGGCCGCGGTGCGCCTGCGTGCCGAACTCGGCCGCGTCACGCACGCGCTGCACCTGCTCAGGGGGCAGGTACTTCTCGACGGCGTTCAGCAGGTCGCGCAGCCCCGGGGTCTTGTAAGGACCGGGCAGCAGTTCCCGGAGCGTGGAGGCGTAGTCCATGTCCGGGTGAACCTGCCGTGATCAGAGGTGAGGGATCAGTCTCCGAGGCCGAACTGGGGCGCGCGGAAGCCGGGCTCCGGCTCGAGATCGAAGTTCAGATCCGTGATGTTCTCGGGCGGCGGCGGCGGGGCCGGCTCGGGCTCGGGCTCGGCCAGCATCTCGGCAGTGATGTTGCCGGCCGCGATTTCGCGCAGCGCGACGACCGTCGGCTTGTCGTTTTCCCAGGGCACCGTCGCTTCCGCGCCATTCGACAGGCGGCGCGCACGCGCCGACGCCAGCAGCACCAGCTGGAAGATGTTGTCGACGCGGTGGAGACAGTCTTCGACGGTAATGCGTGCCATGAGCGCCCTGCGGTAAGTGCTTGAAACAGGTGGGTTGACAAGGATAGCCGAAAAGACCCCCTGCCGGCCAGTCAGAACGGGTCTGGCGGGTCAGTCGCGCGGCAAGGCGTTGCCGAGCAGGTCCTTCAGCAGCGGCACGAGCTCGGGCCGGTCGCTGGCGAGAGCAGGCGCCGGCCCGGCCACGATCCGCCGCAGGTCGGCGACTGCCTGGTCGAAGTCGTCGTTGACGACCACGTAGTCGAATTCCTCGAAATGAGTCATGTCGGAGACGGCGTCGCGCAGCCGGCGCGCGATCACGTCGTCCGGGTCGGTGCGCCGCGTGCGCAGCCGTTTCTCCAGCTCCGCCCGCGACGGCGGCAGGATGAAGATCGAGACGCAGCTCGGCAGCCGCGCCCGCACCTGGCGCGCGCCCTGCCAGTCGATCTCGAGCACGACGTCGAAACCAGCGCCGAAGGCCCGCTCGAGCGCGAGCCGGCTGGTGCCGTACCAGTTGTCGAAGACGTTGGCGCTCTCGAGGAAGCCATCCGCCTCGCGGATCGCGTGGAACTGCTCCGGCGTGACGAAATAGTAGTCGCGCTCGTGCTGCTCCGAGGGGCGCTGCCGGCGGGTCGTGTGCGAGACGCAGACGCGCACCCCCGGCTCGGCCGCGAGCAGGGCCTTGACCAGACTGGTCTTGCCGGCCCCCGACGGGGCCGCGACGACGAACAGGCGACGCTCGCCGTTCACTCCATGCATTTCAGGGCCTTATCCGGAAGCGAGCCGGGAATTGTAGCCGGCGGAAGGTCGGAAAAAACTTGGGATTTCGTCACGACTTCACATCGCAAACGACGAATCCTGCGCCCCGCGGCGTTGGGCGCGCCAGCGCCTATGCCTCAGCGAGGCTCGCGTGCCGCAGGCGCAGCGCATTGCCGATCACCGACGCCGAGCTCAGGCTCATCGCGAGCGCTGCGATCATCGGCGACAGCAGCCATCCGGTGAACGGGTAGAGCAGCCCGGCGGCCAGGGGAATGCCCAGCGCGTTGTATACGAAGGCGAAGGCCAGGTTCTGCTTCATGTTGGCCACGGTGGCCACCGACAGTGCCGTGGCGGTGGCAATGCCGCGCAGGTCGCCCTTCACGAGCGTCAGCTGCGCGCTGTTCATCGCCACGTCGGTGCCGGTGCCCATGGCAATGCCGACGTCGGCGCGGGCCAGTGCGGGGGCATCGTTGATGCCGTCGCCGGCCATCGCCACGACTCGCCCCTCTGCCTGCAGCTTCTCGACCAGCTTGAGTTTGTCAGCCGGCTTGATCTCGCCGTGCACCTCATCGATACCGAGGCGCTGCCCCACGGCTCGCGCTGTGGTCAGGCCGTCGCCGGTCGCCATCACGACGCGGATGCCCGCCTTGCGCAACCGGGCCAGCGCCTCGGCCGTGGTGGCCTTCACGGGATCGGATACGGCCAGGATGCCCGCGAGTTTCGTGTCGACGGCTAAGTGCACGACGCTGGCGCCCGCGGCGCGCAGTGCCTCGGCCTGCGCCGCCATCGCAGTAACGTCGACGCCCAGGTGTTCCATCAGCGCGGTGTTGCCGAGCGCCAGTGCCTTGCCGGCAACCGTCCCGCGCACGCCGATGCCTGACGCGGAATCGAACTGCTCTGGCTGGTCGAGCACGAGGTGCTTCTCGAGCGCGGCCCGCACGATGGCTGCGGCCAGCGGATGCTCGCT
The DNA here is from genome assembly GCA_044340335.1 of Steroidobacteraceae bacterium. Classification (GTDB taxonomy): domain Bacteria; phylum Pseudomonadota; class Gammaproteobacteria; order Steroidobacterales; family Steroidobacteraceae; genus UBA964. The sequence goes on along the minus strand of JBIITU010000004.1, from coordinate 143 downwards.
GCCCTGGTCGAGGCTGGCGGCCAGGCGCAGAACCTCGTCGGCGTCGATTCCGTTGACGCCGATGGCTTTCTCGAAGCTCGGCCTGCCTTCGGTCAGCGTGCCGGTCTTGTCGACGATCAGTGTGTCGACCTCGAGCAGGTTTT
>JBIITU010000290.1:0-4518 GCA_044340335.1 Steroidobacteraceae bacterium | reverse complement strand
AGCGTCTCGGTGCCGGTGCCCGGCTTCGATGTCCGGGTGCTCGATGACGGCGGGACGGAGGTGGCGCATGGCACGACCGGCTCCATCGTCATCAAGCTGCCGCTGCCACCCGGTTGCCTCACGACGTTGTGGCGGGATGAGTCCGGATTTCGCAGTGCCTACCTGGAGCGGTTCCCGGGATACTATCTGAGCGGTGACGGCGGCTTTCGCGATGCCGACGGCTTCGTGCATGTCATGGGTCGCATCGACGACGTGATCAACGTCGCCGGCCATCGCCTCTCCACCGGTGAGATCGAGCAGTCGCTGGCCGGACACCCGGATGTCGCGGAGTGTGCCGTCATCCCGCGCGACGATCCGATCAAGGGCCAGGTCCCGCTGGGTCTCGTGGTGCTGAAGGTGGGTGTCGCGCGGCCGCTCGATCTGCTGCTTGCGGAGCTGGTCGCGCGCGTGCGGGATGACGTCGGACCCGTGGCCGCGTTCCGCGAATGCCACGTCGTCGCGCGATTGCCGAAGACGCGGTCTGGAAAAGTATTGCGCGGCACGATGCGGCGCATGGCGGCGGGCGAGCAGCCGGCGGTTCCCGCGACGATCGAAGACCCGCTGGTGCTGGAAGAGATCCGCGCGGTGCTGGGCGTGCGCGCGCTGTCGGCCTGACGATTGGCTACAGGTTCTGAACCCGCCCTGTCGACGCGGCAGGAGGACGACGCGCCGCTGCCGCGCCGCCAGATCGCAGCCTGGGCGACAGGCGCGTTCGGCGTCTCGGTGCTGATGAACGGCATCTCGGCGCTGTCGCTGTTCTATTTCACGGTCGTCCTGAAGCTCGATCCGGCGCTCGCGGGCCTGCTGATTTTCGCCGCGCGCATCTACGATGCGGTGACGGATCCCCTGTCGGGCTGGCTCAGCGATCGATCGAAGTCGCGACTCGGCCGCCGCCGACCCTTCCTGCTTGCCGGCGCCATCGTGTCGGCGGTCTCGTTCGCCGCCGTGTTCAATTCACCGTTCCAGGGTAGCGGCACCGCGACGACGGCGTACGTCCTGACGACGCTGCTGCTCTACACCACGGGCTATTCGCTGTTCAACGTGCCATACATGGCAATGCCGGCGGAGATGACCCGCAGTTATCACGAGCGCTCCGTGATCCACGGCTATCGGGTCGCGAGCGCTGCCATCGGCGGTCTCGCCGTGCAGATGATGGTCGGGCTGCTGCTGGAGACGTTCGGCAAAGGGCCGGTGGGTCACTCGGTGCTGGGATACACGGGCGGCGCGCTGATCCTGGTCACGATGCTCGTGACGTTCTTCGGCACCGCGCGCCTGCCAGTCGAAGTCGCGCCGCCGAACTCGCTGTCGTTCCGGCAGCAAGTCCGCGGCTTTCTGGCGAACCGGCCGTTCCAGCAGGTCATGGGCGTCAAGCTCGTGCAACTCGTGGGTATCAGTTCGAGTTCCGGCGGGCTGCTGTTCTTTCTCGCCAACGTCATCGACCGGCCGCTGACACTGCTGCCGGTGATCGGCCTCGCCACGACGGTCGGCGTGCTCGGTGCAACGCCGCTGCTGCTATGGTTGTCGCGTCGGATCGGCAAGCGCGGCGGCTATGCAGTGTCCGCGTCGATCACCGGCGTTGCGGCACTGTCATGGGCCCTGGCCCAGCCCGGGGAGCCGGTCTGGGCGCTGGTGCTGCGCGGCTTTCTGCTCGGGATCGCGTTTTCGGGCAATGTCATGTTTGCGATGTCGATGCTTGCCGACACGATGGAACTCGACCAGCACAACACGGGCCTGCGGCGCGAGGGCACCTACTCCGCGCTGTACAGCTTCGTCGAGAAGCTCGCCTCGTCGATCGGCCCGCTGGTGCTGGGAGGTGCGTTGTCGCTGGCCGGCTTCGATCCGTCGCGGCCGCCGTCCGAAGCCACGCCGGAAGTGCGCCAGGCCGTGTTGCTGGGCATTGCCTACGTGCCGGCTGCGATGGCTGTACTGGCCGTGTTGATACTGAGCACCTACCGTCTCGATGAGGCGGCATTGCGCGCTGCGCGCGCCGCCGCGGCACCCGGGGACGGCAGCAACCGCTAATGGAGCGAACATGAACGAGTCAGTCGCGAACAATCCCGAGGCAGAAATCGAACCGGCGTTTCTGCCGCATCCAGCCATGGATCGCATGCTGGACGCGCTCGTGGCCCTGAGCGCAGAGCTGTGGGCGGAGCGGGATCGGCGCAGGGTGCTCGAACAGGTGCTCGCGCGCCGCGGCCTGCTCGAAGCGGCCGATATCGAGGGCTATCGCGGCTCAGACACTGATGAGCAGCAGCGCAAGCAGGAACGCGACGCCTATGTGCGCCGTGTGCTGGGATCATTCAGCAAGCTGTGAACTACTGCAGGAGCGTGCCATGAACAGGGGCCATGTTGGACTGATGCCGCGCGCGCCGACGCTCGAGGATGAAAGCCATCTCGGCTTTCAGGAGAGTCTGCGCAACTTCGCGATTCGCGAGATGTTCCCGCGAGTCGCCGAGCAGGTCGAGCGCGCGGCGACCGCCGCCGGACTGCCGGCGAAGGGCAGCGAAGGGCCGCTGAAGACACTGGTGAGTACGGCCGACGCGCTGCCGCTGGTCGGTGTCTGGAAGCGCCTGATGCGTTCGCAGCAGCAGCGTTCATGGTCGAAGGTTCGCGAGACGCTGCTCGCGGATGCTGCGCGCCATGAACGGGAGCTGGACGAAGCCGAGCGGCGGAATCCCGGTCACCTGCACTACGACCCGGCGTTCGTCGTGCCCGACTACGCCCGCCTGCCGATCCACCTGCAGCCCGGCGGCTACGTCGGCGACTCGGTGGCGGGTTACGTGTTCCATTACGGCACGCAGGTCTTCTACCAGGGCGACAACGATCAGGATGAACTGCACAAGGACGTTGCCGCGAGCGTCGAGCTTCCCGCCGATGGCCGTGTCGAGCGCGTGCTCGATCTCGGTTGCTCGATCGGCCAGGCGACGACTGCCCTGAAGCAACGCTTGCCCGATGCCCAGGTTGTTGGCATGGATGTCGCGCTGCCGTTGCTGCGTTACGCGCACAAGCGTGCAACCGATCTCGGCATCGATGTCCAGTTCCGGCAGGGCCTGGCCGAGGCTACGGGTCTCGATGACGGCGCCTTCGATGCCGTGCTGGCCTACATCCTGTTCCACGAAGTGCCGTCGCGGCTGTTCGATCCGATCGTCGCCGGGATCGCCCGGCTGCTGCGACCCGGCGGCACATTCACGATCGTCGATGCTCCCAACGGCACGACGTTTCCGGCGGCGCAGCGACTCTGGTTGCAGTTCGACGCGGCCTACAACTGCGAACCGTACTCGCCGGCGTTTGTCGCAACCGACCTGCCCGCGTTGCTCGAGCGGCACGGGCTGCGCGTGACGCACAGCGGGCCGACGCCGACGTTTCTGTGGCGCACGACCTGCGTGAAGGCCTAGCGCGGCAACCCATGTCGATCGAACGCTGGCAAGAACTGCTCGGCAACGAGTTCGTGCTCGACGATGAGGCGAGCCGCGACTTGTTCTCGCAGGACGTCTATCGAGCGGGCCTGCGGCCGCAGGCCGTGCTGCGCCCCGGCACGGTCGCGGAGCTGCAGTCCGTAGTCGCGGAGGCGGGCAGGAGAGGGCTCGCGATCTTCATCCGCGGCGGCGGCATGTCCTACACCGATGCCTACCTGCCCGATCGCGCCGAGTCGGTGATCGTCGACCTTGCGCGACTCGATCGGATTCGCGAGATCGCCGACGCCGATCTGCATGCGACGGTCGAGGCGGGATGCACCTGGGCGGCACTCGATGCAGCGCTCGCGCCGCGGGGGCTGCGGGCCGTGTTCTGGGGCCCGATGTCGGGCCGGCGCGCGACGATCGGTGGCGCGATGTCGCAGGGCGCGGTGACGTTCGGATCCGGTCGGCATGGCCCATCCGGCGCGGCGGCACTCGGCTTCGAGCTCGTGCTTGGCGATGGACGGCTGCTGCGCACCGGTTCGGCCGGGCAGCCCGGTCATGCGCCGTTCTTCAGGCACTACGGGCCGGATCTGACTGGCCTGTTCGCGGCTGACGCCGGTGCGCTGGGAATCAAGACGGCCGTGACGTTGCAGCTCGAACCACGCCCAGCCTGCGGCGACGGGTTGTCGTTCGCGTTCGACAGCTTCGCCAAGCTTGCGGACTCTGTCGCCGATGTGGCGCGACACGGACTGGCCACCGAGGTGTTCGGTGCCGAGACCGCGCTGATCCGCTGGGTGTCCGGTGCCCAGGGACTGCAGCAGGATCTCAAGGCCTGGTGGGCCGCAGGACGTGCGCAATCGAATCCGGTGCGTGCTGCACGCCAGATGTACCGCATCGCACGCAGTGGGCGACGGTTTCTCGAGAACTCGACCTACACGGTGAGTTTCCTGACCGAAGCTGCCGACGAAGCGCGACTGCGCCTGCTGCTCGATGACATTCGCCGCGCTGTCGGTTCGCGCGGCATCGAGATCGCGAACACGATGGCCGCAGTGACGCGCGCAATGCCGTTTCCGGATCCAAT
>JBIITU010000116.1:0-8736 GCA_044340335.1 Steroidobacteraceae bacterium | reverse complement strand
TCTTTCCGCACTCTGGTGCCACTGGGTTCAACGCAGCATTCGACGCATGGCAGCGCGAGCGGCGTGCGCTGTTCGAGCAGCACGCCGTCCGGGTCTACGTCGTCTACGCAACCTGTGGGCCCAGCGCGTTCCTGTACGAACCGGTGATCTACTGGAAGGACGCCTGGCCCGCGCTGCATCGGCACACGATGCCGGGCGCGATGCTCGAGGCATGGCGTGAGCCGGCACCCGATGTCGCCGCACGAGAGCTCGTCGAACGCCTGCGCGTCGAACTGATCGAACTGATGTACGCGCATGGTGCTGCTCACCTGCAGATCGGGCGCGCGTATCCTTTTGCCCGCGATCGGGATGCTGCGGCACTGGCGCTGCTGCGAAGCGTCAAGGCGCACACCGATCCGCTGGCGCTGCTCAATCCGGGGGCCCTGGGGTTCAAATGCTGATTCGTGATGTCCTGCTTGCCGATGGATTCGGCGCCTTCTACTACGACGATCAGGCTGCCATCGCCGCGGGCGCCGAGCACGATGGCTTTACCTATCGTGGCCAGCCCATGACACCCGGGTTCCGCTCGGTTCGCATGCCGGCACGCTCGCTCGGGATCGGTCTGGCGCTCGAGGACGGCAGCGTGGCCTGGGGCGACATGATGACCGTGCAGTACTCCGGCGCCGGCGGGCGCGAGGCGGTATTCGACCCCGAGGTCGTGCGCGCGCTGGTCGGTGAGGTGGTCCTGCCGTCGCTCGTGGGCACCGCAGTCGCGGATTTCCGCCACGGCTGCGAACGCGTCATGGGCAGCCAGCCGTTGCCTGCAGCGGTGCGTTACGGCCTGAGCCAGGCCCTGCTGCAGGCTGTGGCGCATGTCCGGCGCATCACTCCGGCCGAAGTGATCTGCAGCGAATATGCGCTGCGGGTGCAGGCACGGGCCGTGCCAATGCTCGCGCAGAGCGGCGACCAGCGCCAGGACAACACGGACAAGATGATCCTGAAGCGGATCGATGCGATCCCGCACGGGCTCATCAATTCCGCCGCCAAGTTCGGACCGCGCGGCGAGGCGTTCCTCGACTATGCCGGGTGGGTCGCGCAGCGCGTGCAGGCTCTGGGCGACGCGCAGTATCGTCCCACGCTGCACTTCGACCTGTACGGCACCGCGGGTCGGGCCTTCGCCTACGACATGCCTGCCATCGCCGAGCTGTTGGCCAGGGCGCAGACCCGAGTCGGTGCGCTGACGCTTCACATCGAGACGCCGTTCATCTGCAGCTCGCGCGAGCAGCAGATCGCAGGCTTCGCGGAACTCAAGGCGCTGCTCGAGCGCATGGGGTCACCAGTCAAGCTCGTCGCCGACGAGTGGTGCGATACGCTCGCGGACGTGCGCGAGTTTGCAGCCCGGCGCGCGGCGCACCTCGTGCAGATCAAGATGCCGGATCTCGGCAGCCTGACCGAGTGCATCGATGCGGTGCTGGTTGCCAAGGCCGCGGGTGTCGGCGCTTACCTCGGCGGCAGCTGCGCCGAGACCGACCTCTCTGCCCGGCTTGCAGTGCATGTCGGCGTTGCGACGCAGGTCGACCTGCTGCTCGCGAAGCCCGGCATGGGCGTCGACGAAGCGATCACGATCGTGGGCAACGAACAGAGCCGGCTGATTGCCACGCTCAGTGCCAGGCGTGGTGCGCGAGGCGCGGCGTGACAGAGCCGGGGCCACTCGCGGGGCTGCTGGTCGTCGCGCTCGAACAGGCCGTCGCAGCGCCTTTGTGCTCGTGCCGACTCGCCGATGCGGGCGCGCGCGTCATCAAGCTGGAGCGTCCCGAGGGTGACTTTGCGCGCGGCTACGATCGCGCCGCCCTGGGCCAGAGCAGCTACTTCGTCTGGCTCAATCGCGGCAAGGAGTCCGCGGTGGTCGACCTGTCGATTCCCGCACAGCAGGACTGGGTGCGCAGGCTCGTTGCGCGCGCCGACGTGTTCATCGAGAACCTGGCGCCGGGCGCGGCTGCGCGGCTCGGACTCGGCACTGCGGATCTGCGCGCGCTGCAGCCGCGGCTCGTGACCTGTTCGATTCGCGGCTACAGTGCCACCGGCCCGTATGCGTCACGCAAGGCTTACGACCTGCTCGTGCAGGCCGAGAGTGGACTCGCGTCCATCACCGGGAGTGCTGCCGAACCGGGTCGCGTCGGCGTGTCGGTCGTCGATGTCGCGACGGGTCTCAACGCCTACAGCGGCATCCTCGAGGCGCTGCTTGCGCGCGGGCGCACCGGTGCAGGTTCCCATGTGGAGGTCTCGCTGTTCGACGCCATTGCCGAATGGATGGCTGTGCCGTTGCTGCAGTACGAGGGCACGGGCGAGGCACCAGCCCGGGTCGGCCTGAACCACCCGACGATCGCACCCTATGGGGTCTACGCCTGCGGCGATGGCACCCAGTTCCTCGTGTCGATCCAGAATGCGCGCGAATGGCAGCGCTGGGTCGTGGATGTGCTCGCAGCACCCGAACTGCTCGCCGACCCACGGTTCGAAGACAACCCGGCACGCGTCCGCCATCGAGCCGCGCTCGACGCGATCATCATCGACAGGCTGGCGAGTCTGTCGGGCAGTGTGCTGCGCCAGCGACTCGATGGCGCAGCGATAGCCTACGGGCAGCTCAACGACGTCGCGGGCTTCGCGCGCCACCCGCACCTGCGCCGCGTCGATGTGGCGACGGCCGGCGGGATCGTCAGCACGCCGGCATCGCCCGTTGCCCGCACGTTGCGCAGTTCGCAACTGCAGGTGCCCGCGCTCGGCGCCCACACCGCCGCGCTGCGCCAGGAATTCCCGTGACGGTCGCGGCGCAATCGCGCGAGTTCAGATCACGGCGCAGACGGTCTTGTGCTCGACATAGTTGTCGATGGCCTGCTGGCCGCTGTCCTGCCCCCAGCCGGACTGCTTGAAACCGCCGATCGGCAGGCTGGCGTCGTACATCGGGTGACAGTTGATCCACACGGAACCGCTGCGGATGCTGGCGGCGAGACGATGCGCGCTCGACAGATCGTTGGTCCAGACGCTGGCGCCGAGGCCGTACACCGAGTCGTTCGCGATCGCCGCGATGTCGTCGGTATCGCTGAACCGGGCCGCAACCAGCACGGGTCCGAAGATCTCCTCGCGCGTGATGCGCATCGCAGGCGTGACGCCGGCGAGCACCGTCGGCTCGACGAAGGTGCTCGAGCCGTTCCACAGCTTGCCGCCGGTCACGACCTCCGCGCCGTCGGCGCGGCCGGACTGGATCAGCGACATCACGCGGTCCGCGTGCTTCGCGCTGACCACCGGCCCCATCTGCACGTTCGGATCCAGGCCATGTCCCAGCCGCAGCTGGCGTGCGTAGTCGGCGACGCCGGCCAGCACCTGGTCGTAGATCCGGTCGTGCACATAGAGCCGTGCACCCGCGACGCAGACCTGGCCCGAATTGAAGAAGATCGCGTTCGCAACGCCCGGGATCGCAAGATCCAGATCCGCGTCGGCCAGCACGATCGCGGGCGACTTGCCGCCGAGCTCGATCGTGACTTTCTTCAGGTTGCTGGTGGCTGCCGCGACGATCAGCTTGCCGACTTCGGTTGATCCCGTGAAGGCGACCTTGTCGACATCCATGTGCGCGGCGAGTGCAGCGCCTGCCGTTTCCCCGTAGCCAGTCACGATGTTCAGCACGCCTGGCGGCAAGCCCGCCTCGAGCAGCAGTTCCCCCATGCGGATCGCCGTCAGTGACGTGTCCTCGGCTGGCTTGAGCACGACGGAACAGCCCGCGGCGAGTGCCGGCGCGAGCTTCATGGCGGTGAGCACGATCGGCGAATTCCACGGCACGATCGCCGCGACGACGCCGATGGGTTGCACGAGCGTGTAGGCGAAGATCTTCTTGCCCGGTGGCTGGTAGTTGATCGAGGTCGGGATGGTCTTGCCCTCCATCCGCGTGGCCTGTCCGGCAAAGAAGCGAAACTGTTCGATGGCGCCGGGAATCTCCGCGTAGCGACCGACAAAGAACGGCTTCCCCTGGTCGAGGGTCTCGAGCTCGGCGAGTTCGTCGATGTGCGCTTCCATCAGGTCGGCCATCCGCCACAGCACGCGGGCGCGCTGCGCCGGCACCATGTCGCGCCAGACGCCCGAGTCGAAGGCCGCGCGCGCCGCCGCGACCGCGCGATCGACGTCGACGGCGGCGCCGGCAGGCACGCGCGCGAGCAGTTCTCCCGTCGCCGGATTGAGCGAATCGATCCGGCCGCCTGCGGCGGCGTCGACCCAATCCGGGCCGATCAGCATCTTCTTCTCGGGGCTGGCAAGAAAGCGACGCGCGCCGTTGGTACCGGGCGCAATGCTGGGAATGGTGGCGGTCATCTTGGGCTCTCGGGCTGGTGTGGCAAGGGCATTCGCCCGCGAATCGTCGCGGCGTGGCTGGACGTTACCAAGGCAGCGCGGCCCGTGCCCAATGAAATCCGCGGCCCGCTCGATCAGCGGGCTGCATCGCCGGCTTGCTCAGGCCTGGCGCGGCGTCGGATCCGCGACGGCACCGGAAGCCTGGTTCAACAGCAGCGTGCCTTTGACGCATTGTTCGATCAGGCGCCGCGTGGCGCTGAGCGCATCGAGCATCTCGTCGGCGGCATCGACCTCGAGTCGCTGCTGCACCATCGCGGCCAGCAACTCCGATTTCGCAGCCGCGTAGCCGTCCTCGAAGGCCTGGCCCGTGAACTCGTTGGCGTGTTCGAACACGCGCACGACCGCGGTGACGACGCGCTCGACGCGGTCCCGGGTGGCAGGATCCGTCGTGCCGCTGAGGGCGGCGCGCAGCGTAACGAGTTGCGGCAGCAGCCTCGCAGCCTCATCGAAATAGCGCGCCGTGCGCACCTTGCGCGACAGCTCCGCCGCGACTGGCGCCTGCATCGCTTCGGTCTGCACTTGCGCGGCATAGCGGATGACGGCAGCACCGAGTTCGCGGGCCGCGGCGGCCTGCCGTTCGATGGCCTCGAGACTGGGCGCAGGCAGGCTGGCCGTCGCGCTGCGCAGTGCCGTCCGCCCGAGTGCGCCGACCGCGGAGCCGAGGCGGCGCAGTTCGGCATCGAGTGCGGATACCGCGAGGGCCGGGGTCGCCGCGAGGGTCCGGTCGAGATGCTGCGGCTTCGCGAGATTCTCATCGTCGCTGTGAAACAGCCGCTCGAGGCGCCGTGCGAGCCACGGCGCGAGCGGCAGCATCAGCAACACGCCGAACACGTTGAATGTCGTGTGGAACAGCGCCAGCACGGGTGCGGCGCCGCCTTCGAGATCGAGCACGTCGGCAAGCCGGGTGACCAGGGTCAGTGCAACGGGCAGCAGCAGCAGGGCGATCACGCCGGTCAAGCCGTTGAAGACGATGTGGCCCAGCGCCAGTCGCTTGGCGGCAGGCGTGGCCTTCAGCACTGCCAGCAGTGCCGTCGAGGTCGTGCCCAGGTTGGCGCCGATCACGGCGGCGGCGGCCGCAGGCAGTCCGATGATGCCGCTTGCGGCGGCGGACAGGATGATCGCAAGCGCAGCGCTCGACGATTGCGTCAGCAGCGTCACCCCGAAACCAACCGCCAACGCACCGATGATGCTGTCGCTGCCCGCCGCGATTGCAGCCCCCTGCGTCGCCGCCAGGCCCGCGAACGCATCCTGCAGCAACGACAGCGCGAGGAAGAACAAGCCAAAGCCTGCGAGTGCATCGCCGAGGCCGCGCCAGCGGTGCTGGCCAGCGGTCAGGCGCAGCAGCACGCCGAGCGTCAGCAGCGGCAGCGCGAGGTTGTCGATCTTCCAGCCAAAGCCGACCAGGCTGACGAGCCAGCCGGTCATGGTCGTGCCGACATTGGTGCCGAACACGACGCCGAGTGCCTGGCGCAGCGTCAGCATGCCGGCGTTGACGAAGCCGATGGTGGCGATCGTCACGGCGCTCGAGGACTGCACCAGCGCCGTGACCGCGATCCCGGCGAACACGCCGCGCAACGGGGTTGCGGTCCAGCGCGCGAGCATGTGGCGCAGTCCGCCGCCGGCGAACGTCTTGAGCCCGTCGGTCATCATCAGCATCGCGAGCAGGAACAGCGCGAGGCCGCCTGCGGCTGTGATCAGCGTCTGCAACAGGGTCGTCCGTGTCCGTGTTGCGACCAGTCTACGTCAAGCGGTCGTGGCTCCCCAGCGCCAGTCGCGCACCTCCGGCATGTCGATGCCGTGCTCGCGGATGTAGTGGTGGTGCTCGATCCGCTTCTCCTGCATCAACTGCTTCAGGTAGGCGGCGCTGACAGCGAGCCCCGGCACGCGGTCGATGACGTCTGCAACGAGATGGTAGCGATCGAGGTCATTCAACACGGCCATGTCGAAAGGCGTGGTCGTGGTGCCTTCTTCCTTGTAGCCGCGCACATGCAGGTTGCCGTGGTTGCGTCGCCGGTAGGTCAGCCGGTGGATGAGCCACGGGTAACCGTGATACGCGAAAATGATGGGCCGATCGAGCGTGAAGATGGAATCGAACTCGCGATCCGTCAGTCCGTGCGGGTGCTCTTCGTGCGATTGCAGCGTCATCAGGTCGACGACGTTGACGACTCGCACCCGGAGCGCGGGCAGGTGCTGGCGCAGCAGCGATGCAGCCGCCAGCACCTCGATCGTCGGCACATCGCCGGCCGCGGCCAGCACGACATCCGGCTCCGTGCCGCGATCGCTGCTGGCCCAGTCCCAGATGCCGATGCCGCGTTCGCAGTGTGTGATGGCGGTCGGCATGTCGAGCCACTGCGGCTGCTCGTTCTTGCCGGCGACGATCACGTTGACCAGGTCGCGTGACTGCAGGCAGCGCTCGGTCACGCACAGCAGCGTGTTCGCGTCGGGCGGCAGGTAGACGCGGATGGTGTCCGCTTTCTTGTTGACGACGTGATCGATGAAGCCCGGATCCTGGTGCGAGAAGCCGTTGTGATCCTGCCTCCAGACATGCGAGGTCAGCAGGATGTTCAGCGACGCGATCGGGCGCCGCCACGGGATCTCAGCCGCGACCTTCAACCACTTCGCGTGCTGGTTGAACATCGAGTCGACGATATGGATGAACGCCTCGTAGCACGAGAACAGCCCATGTCTGCCGCTGAGCAGATAGCCTTCGAGCCAGCCCTGGCAGGTGTGCTCGGAGAGGATCTCCATGACACGACCATCGGCGGCGAGCCCATCGTCGCCGTCGCGCAGTTCCGCCATCCAGGTGCGTCCGGTCACCTCGAACAGCGCACCGAGCCGGTTCGATGCGGTTTCATCCGGGCCGAACACACGGAAGTTGCGGCGGTCCGCGTTGGCGGACATGACGTCGCGCAGCCAGCCGCCGAGCTGCGTCGTCGCGGAGGCGTCGATGCCGCCTGGTGCAACGACAGCCACCGCATGCGGGTCGCAGGGCGGCAATCGCAGGTCTTGCAGCAGCAGGCCGCCGTTGGCATGCGGCTGACTGCCCATGCGGCGCGCGCCAGCTGGCGCAGCGGCGATCAGATCCGGGTGCAGCGCGCCGGCAGCCGTGAAGAAATCGGCGGGCGCGTAGCTCTCGAGCCAGCGCTCGAGTTCCTGCAGGCGCCCCGGTTTCGTCGCCGCGTCCGAGAATGGCACCTGATGTGAGCGCCAGTGACCGGTGACCTGGCGGCCATCGATCCGGTCCGGCCCAGTCCAGCCTTTCGGCGATTCGAGCACGATCGCCGGCCAGATCGGGCGACGCGCCGGACCGCCATGGCGCGCACTGCTCTGAATCTCGCGGATGCGGTCGAACGCCTGGTCGAGCGCTGCCGCCATGAGCCCGTGCATCGTCATCGGGTCGTCGCCCGCGACGAACAGCGGTTCGTGCCCGTAGCCCTGCAGCAGCGCGGTCAGTTCGGTGCGACCGATGCGCGCGAGCACGGTGGGATTGGCGATCTTGTAGCCGTTCAGATGCAGGATCGGCAGCACCGCGCCGTCATGCGCCGGATTCAGGAACTTGTTGGAGTGCCAGGCGGCGGCAAGCGGGCCGGTTTCTGCTTCGCCATCGCCGATCACGCAGGCCACCACCAGTTCCGGATTGTCGAACGCGGCGCCATAGGCATGCGACAGCGCGTAGCCGAGTTCACCGCCCTCGTGTATCGAGCCGGGCACCTCGGGAGTCACGTGACTGCCAATGCCGCCGGGGAACGAGAACTGCCGGAACAGTTCATCGACGGCCTCGGCATCGCGCGACAGGTTCGGGTAGTGCTCGGACCAGGAGCCTTCGAGCCAGGTGCTGGCGACCAGCGCGGGCCCGCCATGGCCGGGGCCGGCAACGAACAGGACATCTCGCTGGCGCAGCCGGATGATCCGGTTCAGGTGCGCGTAGATGAAATTGAGGCCGGGCGTCGTGCCCCAGTGCCCGAGCAGGCGTGGCTTGATGTGTTCGGCCTGCAGCGGTTCGCGCAGCAGGCCGTTGCGACGCAGGTAGATCTGTCCGACGGAAAGATAGTTCGCGGCGCGGAAACTTAGGTCTAGTCGGCGCAGTTCCTGCGCGTCCAGTTGCGTGCTCATGTCGGTGACCTCCATGTCAGGGCGGCGAGCGCGATCTCATGTGCTTCGTCGACGGCGGCGACCAGCACCGGCGTCGAGCCGTCGGCGCTGATCCGGGCATCAACGCCGCGGGCGCGTTCGTTGGCGAGCGGGTCGATGCGGATGCCCGCGAACCCGAAGTCCTCGAGCAGGCGGGCGCGAATCACCGGCTGATGCTCGCCGACGCCGCCGCCGAACACGATCGTGTCGACACCGCCGAGGGTTGCGAGA
>JBIITU010000389.1:0-3391 GCA_044340335.1 Steroidobacteraceae bacterium | reverse complement strand
GGCATACGCGGTCATCATCTTGGTGATGCTCGCGGGTTCCATGCGTTCGTCGGCTTTCAGTTCGGCGAGCACGCGGCCACTGGCGTGATCGAGCAGCACGTAGCCGCGCGCGTCGAGGTTGGGTGGCTTCGGGATCGGCACCGCTGCCGACGCAACGGCGGCCGCGAACAGCGTTCCAAGCAATGCCACGATCAGTGCGACCGAGCGCAGGTAAACGGGGGCGATTCGGGTCGCGCGCGACGCCACGGGCATCCTTGACTCCAGCAGGCGGTGAAAACTGACGCATTGTATGAAATGCCGCGCAGCCGTGCCGGCTTTCGGCGCGGCGCGGCGCGGCGGGCGCGCGCCGCGTCAGTCGTGCGCGAGGCGGGCGTCCGGAATGCCGAGCAGCCGCAAGCGCTCGATGTAGTCCTCGAGTTCGACCGCACCGGACACTGGCCCGACCCGTACGCGATGCAGCGTACGCTCGCCGTCCGCGCGCGGGACGATGCGTGCCGCGGTGATGCCCTGTGCGGCGAGACGCGCAAGCAGGCGCTCGGCGTTCTCGCGTTGCGCGAACGACCCGACCTGCAGCCACTGGTTCACGATCGGTCCCGCCTCGCCACTCGCCGGGGGCAGTGCGGTGGCGGGTGCTGCGCCGGGAGGCGGCGTCGCTGCGGCGGCGGGCGTGATCACCCTGACTTCGACCGGTGCCGTACCCTCGCGCAGCATGTCCAGCTTCCACGCCGCGGTGTACGACAGGTCGATGATGCGGTCGCCGACGAACGGCCCGCGATCGTTGATGCGCACGACGATGCGCCGGCCGTTGCGCAGGTTCGTGACTTCGGCGTAGGCCGGGATCGGCAGCGTCTTGTGCGCCGCTGTCATCGCGTACATGTCGTAGGGTTCGCCGCTCGAGGTGCGCTCGTTGTGGAAACCCGGCCCGTACCACGAGGCCATGCCGCGCTCCACATGACCCACTGCGGTCGGCAGCAGGAAGTAACGCCGACCGAACACTTCGTAGGACGGCGGATTGCCGTAACGGCTGCGCGGCTCGGCGCGCGGCACGGCGTCGGGTATGGCGGCCAGGTCGCGCGGCGGCGGCGGCACGGCCGTGTCTCGCGTCACGCTCGGCGCAGTGGGCGCCGGGGTCGGTGCCGCGCCACGGATGCTGCAGCCGCTGACCAGAGCCCCGAGCAGCAGGGCCGCGGCGAGGCGCCGCGCCGCGTTCACGATCCGGCGGCTGGCGCCATCGGCGCGGTCAGGGTCTGGCCCGCGCTCGCTCGGGTGCGCACCAGCTCTGCGAGGTCGTGTACCGCCATGGCATAGCGGATGCTGCGGTTGTAGCGCGTGATGACATGGAAATTGCGCAGCCCGATGCGCACGCTGGGCCGGTCTTCGAGTTCGGCGGGTACGAGTATCGCGCGCGTCCTGGGTGGCAGCGAGGACTGGAAGCTCACGCCGCGATCGCGCAGTCCGGCCAGCGTGTCGTTGAGGTCGAGGTTGCGCGGGTTCAGCGTGGACATCAGCTGCTGGTCTGCGTGCGTCGCGTCCAGCATCACCGGCTGACCCGCTTCCCACCCGTGCTCCTTGAGGTAGTTCGCCACGCTCGCGATGACGTCGTCCCAGTCCGTGAACAGGTTGCGGCGCGTATCGGCGCCGCCGTCGACGGCGTAGCGCCGATAGCTCGAGGGCATGAACTGCGGCGCACCCATGGCGCCGGCGTAGGAGCCCAGCGCGCTGGTCAGATCGATCTGCTCTTCGCGGGCGAGCAGCAGGAATTGCTCGAGTTCGGAGCGGAAGAAGGTCTGGCGCGGCGGGTAATCGAAACCCAGCGTCATCAGCGCGTCGAGCACGCGCCAGCGGCCGGTGATGCGGCCGTAGAAGGTCTCGACTCCGATGATGGCAACGATGTGCGCCGCCGAGACGCCGGTCTGCGCTTCGATGCGCTCGAGCCGCTCGCGATGCTGGGCCCAGAACTGCGCGCCTTCGTCGATGCGCCGCTCGGTCAGGAAGTTCGCCCGGTATTGCCACCAGGGCAGCACGCGTTCGGCGGGGCGGGTGATCGCCTCGATGATGCGCGGCTGGCGCTGGCCCTGCGACAACCAGTCGACGACCTGCTGGCGGGAAAAGCCGTGCTTCTGCACGACGCCATCGATGAAGGCCTGGATATCCGGCCGGGTCAGATCGAATGGACCGCCCACGCCGACTTCGACAGCCGGCGCAGTGGCCGTCAGCGGAGCGGCCGCCGGCGGAGCGGCCGGCGTCGGGGCCGGCGCAGACTGGGC
Source organism: Steroidobacteraceae bacterium (assembly GCA_044340335.1). GTDB lineage: Bacteria > Pseudomonadota > Gammaproteobacteria > Steroidobacterales > Steroidobacteraceae > UBA964. Next base: position 1,124 of record JBIITU010000389.1, on the reverse strand, counting down.
AAACGCGCCGGGCAGCGCGTGCAGGGAAAGCAGTGCGAGCGCAAGGCCGCGGCGAAGGATCAACATGAGGTTAGGTGCTCACCAGCTTCCGATGCGAATAGAGCGACATCAGGATACCGAAGCTGGCGAGCAGGGTCACCATCGACGTGCCGCCATAGCTGACGAGCGGCAGCGGCACGCCGACGACTGGCAGCAGGCCGCTGACCATGCCGGCGTTGATGAACACGTAGACGAAGATCGTCAGCGCAAGACTGCCGGACAGCAGGCGCGAGAACGTGTCGCCCATCTGCATGGCGAGGAACAGCGCGCGCGCGACGACGAACAGGTACAGCAGCAGCAGGATCGCGGCGCCCACGAGGCCGAATTCCTCGGCGATCACCGCGTAGATGAAGTCGGTCGAGCGCTCGGGCAGGAACTCGAGCTGGCCCTGGCTGCCCTTCATCCAGCCCTTGCCGAACACGCCGCCCGAGCCGATCGCGATCGTGCTCTGGATGATGTGATAGCCCGCGCCGAGCGGGTCGCTCTGCGGATCGAGCAGCATCAGCACGCGTTTGCGCTGGTAGTCGTGCAGGAAATACCAGCCGGCCCATGCCGCGCCCACGCTCGCCACTGCGAGCACGGCGATGATGCGGGCCGACAGCCCTGCGAGCAGCACGACGAGGGCGCCGGCGGCGATGATCAGCAACCCGGTGCCGAGATCCGGCTGCACGATCGTCAGCGCGGCCGGCAGCAGGATGATCACGCCGGCAATCGACAGCGTCTTGAGGTCGGGCGGCAGGCGCCGCTCGTGCAGCCACCACGCGACCATCATCGGCGTGGCGAGTTTCATGATCTCGGACGGCTGGAAGCGGATGAAGCCCAGATCGAGCCAGCGCTGCGCGCCCTTGCCGATATAGCCGATCGCGTCGACGATGATCAGCAGCACCACGCCGATGCCGAACAACCACGGCGCGAGGCGGCGCAGGAAACTGGGTCGCACCTGCGCCAGCGCCAGCATCGCCGCCAAACCGATCGCGATCCGGATCGAGCCGCGCGCGACAGAACCCCAGTCCTGGCCCGAGGCGCTGTACAGCACGACCTGGCCATAGAGCGCGATCAGCGCAAGACCCAGCAGCAGCGGCCCG
>JBIITU010000051.1:0-13358 GCA_044340335.1 Steroidobacteraceae bacterium | reverse complement strand
ACACTCCCGGACACTACGAAGCGAGGGGTTGCTGATGCGCCTCATGCCGAGCTTCCTGGCTGCCTGTGCCCTTGCCGCACTGGCCGCGCTCAGCGGCTGCGCGACGGCGCGGTCTGACCGCTACGCAGAGTTCACTGCCTGGCGGATTCAGGTCATAACGACTCTTCGCGAGCAACGCGATCCCGACTCACTCATTGCGACCGCGCTGCTGTCTGAATCCGTGGGTGTACCAGACGATGATCCTGATCCCGACCTCGTCGCAGCCTTGGCGGCCGCTGCCGCCGCTTCAGATAGCGCCGCCATCGCAGCGCTGCACTTGCTGGTCTGCCTCCAACGGGCGGACTGCGATCACTCGATAGCAGCCACCGCATTGCAGCGTATGGACCCGGACAATGGCCTCGCGCTCTGGCCACAGGTCCGTTCCGCGCTCCAAAGCGGCGACGAAAGCCGGATCGACGCCGCGATAACGCAGCTGGCTCAATCGGGTTCATTCAACCTGCATCAGAATGCGAATATCGTTGCGGCGGTTCGGTCCATCCGTCGAACAGTTCTTCCGACGCCGCCGGACGAACTGGAGATTGAAGTGGCCAGCTCATTGGCAGTCGAGATGCTCGGCAGCTACTCGGTTTACGCGTTGCAGACGGTCAGCACGACGCCGTCGTTGTTTAGTGCCTGTCGCGACGTCGAAGAAGCAAGCCAACGCCATCGGATGTGTTTGCAGCTTCTGTCGACCATGATGGCGTCCGATATCACCATCTTGCAGATGTTGGGCGCCAGCTGGACGTGCCGCATCGCGTCACCCGGTACGGCGGAGCTGGATCGTGCCCGTGCCACCTTCCGGCTCAACAAGTGGACGAGTGACCACTTGATGAGCGCACTGAGGAGAGGAGTCAAAGAACGTCAAGGTGAGCACGTCCAGCGATACCTTGATGTTCAGATCGAGACGATGCGCCTGAACGCACGGGAAGAAGACTCGGAACGAGCGCATGCCGTAGCGCTGGGCTTCGCCCCCGACCCGCCGGAAGACTGGCAGCCAGAACACCGGTTTGTCGTTGGCAATTGCGGGCTTGTTTGATCCAGCGGAATCAGCTCGAACGAGTGCCCGGTACTCGAAGTCGGCGGCCTCACCGTGCGCCTGCTGGGCGATCTTGGCTGGGGCCGCTGGTCGCCACTCGGCGCAGGGACGCGCGCGACTGATCAGCGCTTCGCGCGCGAACCCTTGCCCTTCTTCTTCGCCTTCTTCGGCCTCAGCGGCTTGGGCTTTGGCACCGGCAACGCGGCTGCCGTCACGCTGAGCGCCTCCCGCAAGCGTTCCGGATCATCCGGCTCCGACACCAGCAGGAAGTAGCCCTTCGCACCCGGATACGGCGGCGCCTCGACGACGGTACCGAGGTACTCGCGCCCCTCTGACGTCGGCTTCAGGAACAACTGGTCGTCGCAGATGAAGGCCACAACTTTGTCATCGACGTACAGCGCGTACTCACCGAACATCTTCTTGAATGACAGGCGACGTCCGAGACCAGCTTGGTCGACGATGTAATGCACGGTGTCGAGGCTCGTGGCCATGGCGGTCTCTCCTATCGCCCGCCAGAGACAACATACCGTTGCACGACGTGATCCGACCCCGGCTCCCGCACCTCCGATTCGAGCACGCCGCCATTGCTCAGGATAATCCGTGCCGAGGCGACGTTGTGCTTGTGGCAATGGATGTGGATCGGCTCGATGCCGCGCCGGCGCGCTTCCTTGATCGTCAGCGCGAGCAGCACGGTGCCGAGCCCGTGACCGCGCCAGGATGGACGGATGCCGAGCCCAACGTGCCCACCGATATGGCGGATGCGTTCGTTCAGCAGGTGGCGCAGGTTCGACACTCCGACCAGTTCGCCGTCCTGCACCAGCCAGAACGTCGAACTTGGCACGAAACCTTGCGGCAGATTCACGCCGTTCGAGAAATCGCCCATCCGGCGCAGCATCGCAGCGAAGTCAGCGTGATCGAAATCCAGCGGGAACGGATATCGCTCCTCATCGCCAAGTTCTTCGATGTAGGCGCGATAGCTGCGCTCGTAGGTCGCATCCGGCAGAACGAGTTCGTGGTTCACAGCTTCATCCCCAACCAGATCACCGTCTCGGTCGAAGCTGCGACAAGCGGCGTGAGCAGTTTCGGCCAGAACGCGCCGGCGTGGTTGACCTTGATGATGCGCGTACCGAGATGCACCGCAATATGTCCCCGGGTACCGATACCCTGATCATACCGGGCAATGTTGCATCCGCCTGCACCCCAGCGCAGGATTACGCGGTGCCCGTAGACTTCATATCCCTGTTTGTCGTGCTCGCCGCGACGCGCATCCGCTTCGTTGTCGTGGGTGGGCTCGCAATGCTGCTGCAAGGGGTCGACCGACTCACGGCCGACGCAGACGTCGTTCTCGATCTCGCCGCTGATGAGACAGCTGACGCGATTCGTGCGCTGACGGCGTCCGGTTATCGGCCGCTCGCGCCAGTTGATCCCCTCGCGCTCGTGGATGCAGGCACCCGTGCAGAATGGCAGCGGTCGAAGGGTATGACCGTCTTCAGCTTCTGGGATTCCACCCACGCAAGACCGACTGTCGATGTACTGCTGGAATCTCCCGTGCCGTTCGAGGAGCTTTGGGGGCGCGCCGACATCATCAAGATTGGCGACACCCATGTCCGCGTCGCCTCACGGGACGACCTGATCCGTCTTAAGGAGATTTCAGGGCGCGAACGCGATCAAGCTGATATCGAAGCGCTTCGCCGTCTTCCGTAGACTTGCGTCATGCCAGACTTCGACCCCAAGTCGCCGACGCCACCTCCCAGCTGGGGCAGTTTTGAAGACGCCGAAGCGTTGCGTCGTTGGTCGTTCCTGCGGCGGACGCCCGAACAGCGCCTGCACTGGCTGCAATCCGCGCTTGAACTCGCCTACCGCAGCGGCGCACTGAAGCCGCGGGTGCCGCCGGGCACGGTGGTGCCAGAGTAGCGTCTCTCGTCAGCTGCTCTTGCGCCACAGCAGGCGAACCAGCAGCGGCCCGACGAGCGCGCCGCAGAGCGCGAACGTCACGAGCCCGACAGCCAGCGGCCAACCGGCGGCCGCAGCCGCATTCGCGAAAGTCGTGACGGACTCCGCTTGCTTGAGCGCGGAGCCGGTGGCCGCAGCGACAGCAGTGCCCTCGGCGGGCAACTCAGCTGCGCCCGTGAGGCGCATGCCCAGCTGGTAGGCCAACCAGTAGACCGGCCCGAAGGTCAGCGGGTTGGTGACCAGCGTCGAAGCGGCGGCAATGCCCAAGTGCGCGCGCATCAGCACGGCGGCGGCTATCGCGAACAGGAACTGCCCCACCGGCAGCAGGAACCCGAAGAACAGACCAATGCCCACGGCACCGCTCGACGGTGCTGCGGTTCGAGACCCAGAGCGCGTCGTTCTCGAGGTGCTTCGCGAACGGTTTGAGCCACTGGGACTTGGCGAGTTCGTGTCTGTCGGGGATCCATCTGCGCACCTGCGCATCATACCGGGGGCGCGCGTCGCGACTGTGACTGGCGTCTACCCTCCAGTCCGAGCCACGCGTCGATACAGCGTTTCGACGGCCTTGGCTTCCTGGCCTTCCGGCGTCAGGTTCCACGCCGTCACAATGAGGCGAATTTCTTGGCGTACGACGCATCCTCGATCTCGCTACGGATCAACACAACTGTGCCATTTCCGTGGCAACCTTACTGGTCTAGTCGGAGCAGTAAATCGGTGACGCTGACACCCCTGGGAATATCGCTATTGCTGCTGACCGGCGCCGGACTGCAGTTCCTGGCCATGATCGCGCCGGTGCGCAAATCGGATCTGTGGGGGGCGCTCGTCGTCATCCTCGTCAGCGGCATGTTCGCGGCGTTCCTGCACTACAAAGATGACATCGCGTGGGAAGCCAGCGCGCTGATGGCAGGCGGCTTGATGCTGATACTCGCCATCACTTTCTCGCGCGACCGCATCTTGCCGCGCCTCGAGGAAGGCAACGTGCTCGTCTGGACGGCATTGCTGTTGATCTCGCTGTACTACGTCGCCGGCATTCAGTCGACAATCACGATCGCGGCGACCGTCGGCGCGCTCGGTATCACCGTGGCCCTGTTGCGACCGCACCGGATGGGCTTCGCCATGAAGCTGACCATCTACGTCTGGTGCCTGCTCGCGATTGCGGTTTTCGCGGGACTGCAGATCCGGTGGGGTTCATTGACGAGCCCGCTCGAGGACTGGACCGGCCGAGCGTCGCCCTGGATCGCCGTGATCGACGGCATGGCCGTCATGTACTGCGCTGCGCACGCCGTCTGGCTGTTCCAGTTGATACCCATCCCCGGCAAGACGCAGTCGATCTCCAGTCGTTTGCAGCAGCTGCGCGAGGATACGAATGCCATGGTCGCGCGGCTTTCGGACGCGCAGATACACCCGTCACTGGGTGTCGCGGTACTCGCGCTCGCGCTGGGCATCGCAGCTCTGAACGAAGTGCTGCAACTCGTCGATCCTTGGCTGCTCATGCGGTGCATGCTGATCGGCATTCCGGCAGTCGCGTGGACAATGCACTGGTTCAATCATCACTGGCGGCCGCAGCCCACTCCCACAGCGAGTGGCGATGCACCAACTCGAGATGCCGTGCGCAAGCGCTCGAAGCGTCGCGGGAAGAGGCGGCGATAACCAGACCGTTTGCAGTAGCGGCCTGGGTTCGACACGGTCATCCGCAGCACGCGCGGCGATCCGCCGTTCGCCCACTCAGGCCAGCGGAATCAGTGATGACGCTCGAAGCTTTCTATCCCTCGTGACGAGAGGCAGCTTGTGCACGATGCTGGTAGCCGCAATCAGTTCATCCGTTGGATCGACACGCACGTCGAGGTCGACTGCCGCCCGCGCGATCTCGATGCTGATCGGCCAGACATGAATAGATGACAGCACTTTCTTGACCGGCGAACTCTCCATATCGAGCTCTATGCGCCCCAGCTTCGCCAGCTTCGCGATCTCCCAGAGGACGATCCCGCTCATGCTCCATTGACTGCTTCGCAGCAGCCGAGTTTCGCGAGGCGTCAGTCTTCCGCCGATCGCATGCAGCAACACGTGGGTGTCAAGATTCAGCATCCCACTTCACCCCGGTGTTGAGCAGATCTCCCTTTATCTTGAGATGCTCTTTGAGCGCGCCAATCAGCGCAGCCGACTCGGCCCGTATGGGAATGAGCTTCGCAACCGGCTTCCCATGCTTCGTGATGACGATGCCGTCCTCGCCCACTTCGTCGATGATCGCAAGGCATTTTTCCTTGAATCGGCTGGCGGCAATCTGTTTCATGGACAGATTATATGACTAGTCATTATTTATGTCCATAATCTCTGCCATTGCCACTGCCATGCGTTTGCACCGCCGCCTCGTCTGCCAGCGGCCTCCCCACTTCGTACTGTCGGTCGTTTCGCAGGTCGAGCTGGAACGCACTACCCGGCTTGCTCGGATTCCATCCTCGCCTGATCGCAAGCCGTATCAGCGCCGCAACGTCGCCCGGGGTGACTGCGGTCGACCCTGGATGCAGCCACGCGTCTGGACGTTTCGTAGCCAGCGTTGCTATCAACGATGAAGATCTCGGAACATCAGATGACACAGCTACGGTCAACGGGGTCCACCCGCTCCCGCCGCAGTCTGTCGGCTTTCGCCGAACGAACCAACGATAGTCCTGCCCGTCCACCGCGATCGGTCGCGAGCCTTTCTTTGGGATAGCCACGGTGCCGTACCTCGCCGAATGATCATGCCTGAAGGAGTGGCTGTGATCCGGCACGCCGGATCGACCAGGGTCCGGCGTCATAGCTTGACCAGCTAGAATCACCGCATCCGATTGAAACTGGTAATCCATAGTGCAGGTTGGCCTGGTTCGTGTTGGGCACAGGTAATCGCCAAAGGCTGGTCAATGCGGGACGCCGATTGACACATACCATCTCCCGCACCTGCGCCGCTTCGCCCAACCGTGACGCAGAACTCAGCGCCTTTGCTCCTCAACGCGCCGCATTGCGTTCTGGGGCTAACCCCGCCCGCACTGTCGCGCTACCACCGCACACCAGCCGCGCCAGCTACGTTTGCGCTTCCTCCGACGGCTTGATTTCAGGCTCCGTCGGTTCGGCGGGCAGCGACTCCGACTCGACACCCACCGGCGCACCGAGCGCGAGCACGCTGCCGCCACGCACGATCAGGACGTGCGTCTTCTCGCCTGGCTTGCACCGCAACAAGTTGGAACAGAATCGCAGCTCGGTGTCGTCAAGAAACTCGACGCGGACGAGTTGCTCCGTGTCGGCCGTCTTGTGGAGGACAGTACGCACCCGCCCAACGCCTTGCCGCTTTTTGAAGTGATCGCCGTCGTCCCAGTCGTACCACTCCCAACTGAACCCCGCCGGATGGCGGCGATGCATCAGCTGGAGCCCGAATCCGTAGAGCTGCTGGACCGGGCGGAGGTCGACGTGCGCTGCAATCCAGAATCCGTTCGGCAGCGCCAGCCCGCGCGTCCAAAGCACCTCTCCGTCCCGCGCTGTTCGTCGCTCCGTGTGTACGTCGCGCGTCGGATCGTACTGCACCGTGCCCTGGTCGATCAGCTTGCGCTTCGACGGCGATACAAGCTCATACGCTTCGTACGTCAGGCTCTCGGCTCGCGTCGGAGTGGCCGTCGCCACGAGCGCCAGCAGCAGAACGCCCATCAGCCCCAATTGTGCGTCTCGTCGCATACAGACCCCCCCAAGCAGTAGCGCTCCACCGCCCTAGTTCACTCGCTTCGCGCGCCAAGCCGCAATGACATCCGGCAACTCCGACAACGGCCGCGTCGACGCGACGGCCGTCGTCGCCGAATCGAGCCCCGCGACCGCGACACCCCCGATGTCCATCATCGTGCTGAGTTCACCAAGCCCCGCGTCCAGAACGATGTAGGCCGCGAACGTGAACGCTTCTTCCTGCTTCGGATCGTAGTCCGGGAAGAACACATCCACGCCCATGCCATCATCAGAGTCCATCTCCGGCACGCTCCGGAATCGCAGCCTGGACGCATCGATCTCGCGTTCGATGATCCGGATCACGAACTCGAACCCCTGCGGCGGCTTGAATGCCGTGACGGTCCAACCCGGAACCTCAGGCGCGACCCGCACGAGCTCTCGCACCTCATCGATGTAGTCCGGATCGCCCTCGGTCGTAATGACCAGCTCACGCTCGCCATTCGGACCCCCGCCCAGCATCACGTGCACACCTTTCGAGTAGCGCTGCACCTCGGCCGTGATCTCATCGAACATCGCCTCTGTGTACTCGGGCGCCGCCGCAAACCGGCCCGACTCCCGCGCGAACCACGTCCAGAATCGCTCTGCCTTGCTGGCCATCTTGATCTCCTGTCGTGGCTTGGAGCCTGATTCGACATCGCGCGCGAATAGCACGGCCGGCGCCGGCGCGCCCACTAGCATCGCCATTAGAGTCGCTGTTGCGACGGCACTCGATCGTGCGCTCGTCACTCCGACCACGAAGGAGCCTCCAGTCCAACATCCGTTTGGTACGGTACCGTAGATGCCGTCAACGTTCGACATCCCCGACCACGAACCGCCTTCCACAGTACGTGCATCGCGGCGCAGTCTCTGCGATCTGTCGTGCACAATTCGGGCAAGGACGCAGTCTTCCCGCGAAGGCCGCCGCCACCATTCTCTCTGCCCTGGATCGCACCGGAACATTCAGCATGATTCGCAGCACGTGAACGAACTCGCGTGACTCCACCTCCTGCGTTCCCTGCACGTCGATCAACGAGTCACCGAGCACGGCACCGCCCCAACCCGTCCACTCCGCGCCCTCTCCGGCGAAGCGGAACATTACAAGTGGTTCCGCGCAGCCGCGCAGCGCGAGCGAGACTTCGTACCAGTTCATTCGATTTGTCGCTTGCAGGCCTCGCAGCGTTACCCCGAATGCGGTCGGCAGATCTGCGTACCGATACTCCAATGCGGCGATTTCTTCGAAGGACACCACCCTTGTCGAATTGAGCGCCCACCACCGCCTGACCGACAAACTGATGGTTCGCGCGACCGGATCGACTTTGAGCTTGCGACCATATGCGAAGCCACATAGCGCACGGTGCACCCAACGCGTCCTCGCATGAAGGGTGCGACCCTCGCGCCACAGGCGTGGCGACACGGACAGGGCCGCGAGCGATACGGAAATGACGCTCACGCTATCGCCCACCCAGGACTTCGCATGATGCGGCCCCCCTGATAACTAGATAGCGCCCGACGAGGTAGAACACCATTGCACCCGCTGCGCCGAACGCTGCCGGAGTTAGCAGAGTGACCCCCAAGTAACGAGCGCCGTAGTTGGTCAATGCACCGCCCTGCGCCAGCAGACTCCCCCCAAGCCGAAGATCGTTGGGGGTCAACAACCGCAAGAGTACGTACCCCAGCCGCTTGCGGCGCGCAACGAGCGTGTAAGCCTGGGTCAGCAGCGCAGCCGCAAACGAGCGCACGCCTTCGTGGATGAGCGCATCGCAACCAGCAATCTGCGCCTTGACGGCCTCATAGTAGGCACGCTCTCCGATACGAACCACCGGACACAGCATGAACTGCGTCGGGTGTGACGGATGCGACAGCGTCAGCACCGAGGCACGCAGACCCAGCGCACTGTTCTCAGTGAACTGCACGACCGGACACCGACGAGGTCGCCAAAGTTCCGCCGGGCCGCTCCCGAGCGCTCACGTGCAGCGACGCGTCACGTTCCCGCGGGCTGAACCGGCTTCGCCGCCTGCTGCTCCTTGAGCGCCTCACCGACCGCGCGCTGCACTTCCGCAACCATCAACGGTTGCAGATCCGCCATGTACACCGCCATCTTGCTCATGGCCGCCTTTCCGGCTGGCGACTCATAGAACTCCGCAAGCGCGGTGAGCTCCTGCGCCGTAAAGTGCTTGACCATCGCGACCTTGCTCGCTGCTTCGATCATGTCGACTCGCACGTGCGTCTTCATGGCCGACGCGAAGACATCGCGCAGATGTGGCGGAATATTGCGACTCATCTCGTCAGCCATCTGACCAAAAAGCACCTTCATGTCGGTGGCTTTCGCATAACGATCGGCCGCCGCCTCACGCGCCGCCGGCGTATCCGCTGCGTCGTCCACCTGAGCGGACAAAGGCATTGCCAGCAACATCATGACCACGGTCGCGATAGTGATACGCATAAGCACCTCCCGTTACCCCCAAACTAACAGCGGCCCCGACTCGCGGCAAACTCGTCTATCGCCACCCGACGCCGGCTGGCGCAGAATGCCCCAACTCATGTCATGCAGGTGCTACCCATACCCCACCCCGTCCGCTCCCAGATCCTGCTGCTGATCGTCGCTATCGTCGCGACGGCAGCCCCCATCGCGCGCGCCGACGGCGATACCGAGGTCGTTGCTTTAGTCACGCCAATGATCGAGCAACTCTGCCCCGATCCTGTTAGCGGATTGCTCCAGGAAGAGGAGATCAGCGCGATCGTGACGGACCGTGCCGCCTTCACGACCAAGGTCTGCCAGCGCCTTATCCACGCGACCGCGAACGCCGACTCACCGCCCGCAAAGCCATGATATTCGCCAATCCGCGGTAACCCGACGCTATGGCGCCAACGAACGCCGCCAGCGCGATAGATTCCCCACGATCGCGGCAGCCGTGTCTTCGCTAAACTTGCCTTGGCGCTCCATGTGCTCGAACGCGGCGATGAGCGCCTCAAGTTCGGCGCCCGACAGTAGCGCAAGGCGGCTCACCTGCCACTGCGCTTCCTTGTCGTCCTGTGGCGACCGGAATCTGAACTGCAATCCCTCGAACAGATTCCACCCGCATTCGGTCGTGCGAATGCCAGCCGCGAGATAGCTCGGAAGCCAGAACGGGAAGGCGGCTTCTGACAGCGGCACGAGCCCGAACGACACGTCGCTCAATCCTTCGACACGCAGCCCGCGGTTGCCCTTGCCACGGAACGCCGCAACGACCTCCGCGCACTCGCGGCAAGGGCCGTTCAGAGACCCGCCCCATCGACGATCGTATTCGCAGTGAACGATGTCATGGTGACCCGGGTAGCGACGGCCGGCGAATGCGCGGTAGATCTTTCGGATGAGGGTCGTAGAACGCATGGCTCCTCAAGGTGCGCCTTCAGAGCGTCAACCCCTGCCTCAGCGATCGCAAAATGAACGCATCGACAATGCCATGGATCGGCCTAATTGGCACCGGATGCTGGCGGCTGGATCGTGAACCCTGCGACTGGTCTAAGTTCCACGTAATCGGCGTGATACATGTCGATGTAGATCGAACGCGTCGGTGGCGCGTCGCACGCCACCGTGTAGATGTCCATGATCGCCCCGTACGGACTCAGCCCGGCTGAGCCCGCGCGTTCGTAAATGGGCGGCTTTCCCTCTGGGCATACCAGCCGATCAAGATACGCTCTCTGGCCAGCCGGCCCACCAGCACGGACGGGATTTTGCTCGCTGCCGAGCGAATGCGAATCGACCCGCACCTGTTCAGTCGCGCTGAGCTGTGCGCGGGGGGCTTTGCCGGATAGCATCGAGTCCAGCAACTCATCTTCCGACAGCGACTGCGTCGCGCACCCTGCGAGGGTGCAAAGCAGCAGGGCGAACAGATGTCTCATGGCGGATCTCCTTCTGAGTCTGGCGGCGCACCAGGTGGCTCTTTCCCGTTGGATCCAAACGCCGCCGCCTGCGCTTCGGGGTTAACGGCCCGTACACATCCCGGCGCTAATCGCCACCACCCCCACCATCGCCGCCGGAATCGCACGAATCTGGTCCGGGCCAAGACCCGGTCGACACGGCGCCACCCGCGTCTTGGGCTTCCACGGCTGGCGCATGCGGGCTACGCCGTCCGCAAAGGTGAGAAAGGCACTGCGATCTACGCGCCGATGCGCTTTCGCTCGGACGACGAGCCCTCCCCCGACGTCGCGCCGACCGACGCGCTCGAACCCAAGGCCCGGATCGACTACCGCGTCGCCTGGGTCTTCGACATCAGTCAGGTTGAACCGCTGGAACCGCTCACGACCGACAGTGCGGGCACGCCACCCGCAGTCACCGCAGAACTGTCGCACTTCGACTCGCTGCGCTCGCTGATCACGGCACAGGGACTGACCCTGACGGACGCGGCGATGACCCCCGGCCAGTACGGTTACACCGATGGCCGCACGATCACACTCGCCACCGGCCTGACCCCGGCCGACACCTTCTCGACCCTGATCCTCGAGTACGCCCACGCGACCTGACAACCCGCGAAACCGAAGCCGAGGCCGTCGCCTATGTCGTCTGCAGCCGCCTGGACATCCCGAACCCGCTGTCGGTCCGCTACATCCGCGCCTACCGCGGCAACCCCGACACACTGCAGGCATCGCTGCTGCGCATCCGCGACCTTGCGAACGAACTGCTGGCCGTGCTGACGCATGCGCTTGCCGCTGCGCCTGAATAGCCGCAGCATTGCAGAAGACCCAACGTCGATCCGGACGCACCGCTGATGCCTGCCCCAACGGATGCCGAGCTCAGAGCCCTGATCGAGTTGCTCGTCTGTCACGAGCGCGATCTGATGGCACGTCAGGCCCCGACGATGGCCCATCTGTTCGCGGAGCACGCCGAACGCTTGAAAGTCGCCTTACCCGGCATGACCCACAGACAGCTGCAATCAGGCTTCAAGGACGTCAGCGAGTATCTGTTCACGCTCGGGGACCCAGGGTACCGGGCCGCGATGGACAAGATCCGCGCGCAGGGACTCGAACCGGCGTTCACGCATATGGTCGCGAACAAGTACACGCGCGTCCTGCGCAACGTCCTGAAGCGCGGCGCCATTCGCAACGTCACCGAGGCGCATGCCGTGAAGAACGCGGTGGATAATCACGCCGCCCCCGGACTCGAAGACTCCGACCTCCACCAACTGGCGCTCTTGTACGAGCAGTACATCGCGCGACAGTAGGCGACTGCCGCGACGCCTCCCATCGGATTCTTGCGAGCGCGACCCCGCTCGAGGTGGCACCTTACGTCAGCGCTCGACGGTCACGAACTGCAGCAGCGGCCCGAGATCGCCTGCATCCGCGGCGCGCAGTGCACTGAGGTAACGTGCTCGCGCATCTCCGTCAACGTTCAGCGCATCCCGTCCCCACTCCAGCCTCTGCCCGCTCAGCGAGTGAAACAGCAGATCAGCCATGATTCGCGCATGACGGCCGTTTCCGTTCGGAAAGACATGGATCGCCACCAATCGATGGTGGAATCGCACCGCGATCTCGAAGGGTGAATAGGTCGAGTACGCAAGCTGCGTGCGCACGTCGTCAAGGAGATTGCGCAAACTCACCGCGATGTTGAACCACGGCACGCCGATGGTCTTGTCGGATTGCCGCGACTGACCCGCCCACGTCCAGGTTTGATCGAACATGCGTCGATGCACTTCATGCACAAAGCGATCATCAAGCGGATCGCCGCGTCGTCGCGCGTTCAACCACTCGGCCGCCTGCAGGATATTCGCGGCCTCGTACTCGTCGAGCTGTCGCTGCAAGGTCACGTGGACCGGAATCAGCCCAGCCGCCTCATCCGGATCGAGCGGCGTCGCACCGGGTGGATACTGCAACTTCACTTCCAGAGCCGCGACGGCTTGCCGTCGAGCAGCATCGCACGCAATCGCGCGACCTCGACCTCGCGAAACTCCGGACTCGTCGACTGTCCCTCCAGCGCCATCGAGTGTCCGACCCGCTCCACCTGTTGACGTGCCACCTCGTCAGCCCGCTGCTGCAACATGTCCTGCAACGGCTGACGCGGCACGAGCGCATAGCGCAGATCGCAGTTCAGCGCGTCCGCATAACGCTGCAGCGTCGCGAGCGTCACGTCACCCCGCGCTTCATTGCCCTCCACGTCGACCACAGCGCTCTGGCTAACGCCGACCCGAGCCGCGAGCTGACGGGTGGTCAACCCGAGCGCCTGACGAATGGCCCGCAGCCAGCCCGACGCGGGGGTAGCACGCGGCAACTGACGCCAGGGACCGAGCGCCTCGTCGAGCTGGCGGGAAGCGAGATTCAGTGTCATGAGAATTGACCAGCTATAACTATTCGCAAGAATCATATTTGAGTAGTTATCACTTGTCAAAGTACTGGTTTTGAGTAGCTTTATCCTCTCAAGGCGGTGTACAGGCCCTCGTTCGCCCCCTCGCGGGCCGGTCGAACCTTCCGGAACCTCCGCCCGGACCTCGCGGGACTGCTCCAGTTCGCCGAGCGCCTGCGGCGTTGCTACATCGCCAGCAACGTCCGCCACGTCGACCAGTCGATGCGCGCATCGGCGGACGACTCACGGTTGTATGGCGCGTCGAGCACGGCATGACGCCAGGCCGGTTGC
>JBIITU010000050.1:0-13391 GCA_044340335.1 Steroidobacteraceae bacterium | reverse complement strand
TCGAAGTGCGGCGTTGATCGTGTTGTCGCTGATGGGGCGCTCGGCGTAGCCGATTGCCGGGAATACGAAGCGGCCATCGCCCGTGAGCGATTGCAGTTCCTTGAGGATATCGATGGCCTGGCGGGAGAGCGGAACGAGGTGCTCCTCGCGCATCTTCATGCGGTGGGCGGGGATGCGCCACATGGCGTTCGGAAAGTCGAACTCCGACCACTCCGCTGCGCGCAGCTCTCCCGGACGCACGAACACGAGCGGGGCAAGTTTGAGGGCCGCGGCGGTTGAAGGTTGACCAGCGTATCCCCATATAGCTCGGAGAAGTTCCTGGACTCGACCCGGCTGCACGATCGCGGCCCGGTGCGTGACCTTCGCCGGGCGCAGGGCCCCGCGCAGATCGATCGTGATGTCTCGATCGGCTCGCGAGGTGGCGACGGCGTAGCGGAAGACCTGGCCGACACGCTGACGCATCCGCTTCGCCGTTTCATGGTGGCCCCGGTCATCGACGGACTCGAGCACGTCAAGCAGATCGCGAGCGGTCAGCTGCGCGATCGGGCGCTCGCCGATCTTCGGCAGCACGAGGTCCTCGAGGATCCAGCGCGCCTTGCGGTAGGTGGCGGGCGACATGGGGCCTTTGTTCTTGTCGAGCCATTCACGCGCGACGATGGCAAAACGGCAGTCGTCACCGGCCCGTTCGCGTTTGCGGGCGACACTGGGGTCGACGCCTGCGGTGAGCAGGCGACGCGCCTCGGCATGACGTTGTCGGGCGAGCGCGAGGGTCACCGCAGGGTACAATCCCAGCGAGAGCATCTTCTCGCGCCCCTCGATTCGGTAGCGCATGCGCCACCATTTGGCGCCGTTCGGTTGGATGAGGAGCATGAGGCCGGCGCCGTCTGAGATCTTGTAGGGGCGCGTGCGGGCCTTGGCCTGCCGGACGGAGATATCGGTGAGGGGCATTTGACCTCCCAACAGCGCGAAAGGGCACCGAACCATTCGGTGCGGGTAACAGGGCACACTGCCGAAGCAGGTTACCCGCAAAGTTACCCACAAAACAGTCGCGCTGGGGTGGTCTCTCCTGGAACGCCCTGGACAGGCGGGAGAGGGTAAAACAGTATGAAATCAGGTAGTTACGAGACGGGATGGAACGCGATGGAACACGCTGAAACAGTGATATGGTGCCCGGGAGAGGACTCGAACCTCCACGGTGTTAACCGCTAGCACCTGAAGCTAGTGCGTCTACCAATTCCGCCACCCGGGCAAACGAGTGCGTGTTCAGGGCCGCGCAATCTACGCACGACCACAAAGGCTGTCAATTGAAGCGTAAGCAATCTGGTTCGAAACGATCATCTGCGTCCACGGCGTCGTCCAAACCACGCCAGTTCGGGGGGCGCGGTCGCGGCGACGGCGCCGGCAAGGCGCGCGGTCAGTCGCGGGCACAGGGCATCAGCGAGGGCATGGTCAGCGCGCACCGTTCGGGTTTCGGTTTTGTCCGGGTCGAGGGCATGGAAGAGAGCGTTTTCCTGCCACCCCGCCAGATGGCGGGCGTGATGACGGGCGACCGCGTTCGCGTCGCGGTGACGCGCGCACCGGACGGGCGTTTCTCGGGCGAGCTGCTGGAGATCCTCTCGCACGGCGTGTCGTCGTTCCTGGGCACGATGGAAGTCGCAGGCCGCTCGGCCTGGGTGCATGCGGTGGATCGACGGCTGGGGCTGCGCGCCTTCGTGCCGGCTGAAGCCGTGAACGGCGCGCGTGCGGGCGAGTGGGTGATTGCGCGCATCACGCGCCACGCGACGCCGGAGCAGGGTGCGACGGCGGCGGTGGAGAAGCGGCTCGATCCGCTGCGGCCGCTCGAGATGGCGACGGAGTCGGCGATCGCCAAGCACAGCCTGCCGGTGGAGTTCCCGCCGGAGGTGCTCGGCGAGGCGGAGCGCTTCGGCGATCAGGTTGATCCGGAGGAATCGCGCCGGCGTGTCGATCTGCGCGACATGCCACTGGTGACGATCGACGGCGCGGACGCCAAGGACTACGACGATGCGGTGTTCGCGGAGCCCTCTGAGCAGGGCTTCCGGCTCGTGGTCGCGATTGCCGACGTCAGCCACTATGTGCGCATCGGTTCGGCCCTCGACGCGGAGGCGCAGAAGCGCGGCACGTCGGTGTATTTCCCGCGCCGCGTGCTGCCGATGCTGCCAACGGCGCTGTCCGACAACCTGTGCTCGCTGGCGCCTCGCGTCGATCGGCTGTGCTTCGTCGCGGACATGCAGGTGTCGAAGACGGGCCAGCTGAAGGGCGCGAAGTTCTACCCGGCGGTCATGCGCAGCCACGCGCGGCTGACCTACGACCTGGTGCATGCGGCGTTGTTCGAGCGCAAGGTCGAGGCGCGCACGCACATCGGCTCCCTGGTCGAGCAGCTCGAGCCGCTGGTCGAGGTGTACGGCGCGCTGCTGAAGGCGCGCCGGCGGCGCGGCGCCCTGGATTTCGAAAGCAGCGAGGCGACGTTCGAGTTCGACGCTTCGCAGGCGGTACGCGAGGTCGGTCGCTACGCCCGCAACGAGGCGCACAAGCTGATCGAGGAATGCATGATCCTCGCCAATGTCGCGGTGGCGGCGGAGCTGCGCACGTCGCAGATGCCGGCGCTGTTCCGCGTGCACGGCCAGCCGGAGGAGCGCAAGCTGAACCTGCTGTCGGAAGTGCTGGCGACGATGGGCTTCGCGGTGGAACTGCCGGAGGAGCCAGTGCCGCGCGACCTGCGCGAGATCACGGAGCGGCTCGGCAGCCGTCCGGAGCGCCCGTTCGTCGAATCGCTGGTGGTGCGCGCGATGCCGCAGGCGATCTACCAGCCGACCAACATCGGCCACTTCGGCCTCGCGCTGCGCGAGTACGCGCACTTCACGTCGCCGATCCGCCGCTATCCGGATCTCGTCGTGCATCGCGCTCTGAAGGCGCGGTTGTCGGAGTCCGATCGCAGCGGCCGGCGCTATGCCCCGGAAGAACTGGCGGCGCTGGGCGAGTCGACGTCGCGGCTCGAGAAGCGTGCGGACGAGGCTGATCGATACGTCGACACTTACCTCAAGTGTGCCTATCTGCGTGAGCGACTCGGGCAGACGTTCGAGGGCATCGTCACGACGGTGGTCGAGTTCGGCTGCTTCGTGCAGCTGCTGGATGTCGGCATCGATGGCTTGCTGCACCTCGACAATCTCAGCGACGATGAATACCGGATGGAATCGCATGGGCACGCATGGGTCGGACGGCAGTCGAAGCGCAGCTTCGGGCCGGGCACGAAACTGCGCGTGATCGTCACGAATGCGAACCCGGTCGAGGGGCTCGTGGATCTCGAGCTGGGTTGAGTTGCAATGAGTCAGTTCATCTATGGCCTGCATGCCGTGCGCGCGCTGCTGCTGCGCGCGCCGCAGCGGGTGCGGCGTTTGCGCATGGCCAGCGGCCGCGACGATCCTCGCGTAGCGGAACTGCAGCAGCTTGCTCAGTCGGCGGGCTGCGCAGTGCAGCGCGTCGACGCGAAGGCGCTTGAGCGTGAGCTCGGCGATGTGGTCCACCAGGGCGTGCTCGCGGACGTCGAGCCGCTTAAGCCATGGAACGAGGACGACCTGTTCGCAGCGCTGCAGTCCGCGGCGGAGCAGCGCGAAGCGGGGCAGGGTGAAGACCCGCTGCTGCTGGTGCTCGACGGCGTGCAGGATCCGCACAATCTCGGCGCCTGCCTGCGCACGGCGGATGTCTGCGGCGTGCTGGCCGTCATCGTGCCGCGCGATCGCGCTGCGCAGGTGAATCCCACGGTGCGCAAGGTCGCGGCGGGTGCGGCCGAGAGCACGCCGGTGGTCGCGGTGACGAATCTGGCCCGCACCCTGAAACTCTTGAAGGACGCGGGGGTGTGGATCGTCGGCGCCGACATGCAGGGCTCGAAGCCGGCGCCGCAGGTCGACTTCAAGGGGCCGCTTGCGATTGTCATGGGGGCCGAGGGCACGGGGCTGCGCCAGCTGACGCGCCAGCACTGCGATTTCATCGCCCGCCTGCCGCAACTCGGTCCGGTCGAGAGCCTGAACGTCTCGGTGGCGACCGGCATGCTGCTGTACGAGGCCCTGCGTCAACGCGGCAAAGTGGTGTAAATCGCTGATTTATCAGCCCCGATTGCACTCCGCCGGGGCTTTGGCTATTCTTCGCGCCCCCTCCACGGGGACTTCCTTGCCACACCGGCAGCCTCGCCGGGTGGCTTTACATCCATAAGGAGACAACATGAGGCATTACGAGATCGTGTTCCTGGTCCATCCGGACCAGAGCGAACAGGTGCCGGCGATGGTCGAACGCTACAAGGGCATGATTGCCCAGGGTGGCGGCACGGTGCATCGCTTCGAGGACTGGGGTCGTCGCCAGCTGGCGTTCCCGATTTCCAAGGTCCACAAGGCTCATTACATCCTGCTGAACATCGAAACCGACCAGAAGACGCTGGGCGAGCTGACGGGCGCGTTCCGTTTCAGCGATGCCGTGCTGCGCCACCTGGTCGTCAAGATGGACGAAGCCGTGACCGAACCCTCGCCGATGGCCCGCGAGGCAGAGGAAGAGGCCAGTGGCGAGCGTCGCGAACGCCGTGACCGCCCGGACTTCGGTGATGACGATTCGATGGGAGACAACGCGTGAACGACTTTCGTGGTGGAAGTGGTGGTGGTGGCGGCGGTGGCAAGCAGGGCCGCTTCACGCGGCGCAAGAAGTTCTGCCGCTTTACGGCCGACAAGGTCAAGCAGATCGACTACAAGGATCTGTCGACCCTGAAGGGCTATATCACCGAGACGGGCAAGATCGTGCCGAGCCGCATCACGGGCACGCGCTCGTTCTATCAGCGCCAGCTCGCGCAGGCCGTGCGCCGCGCGCGCTACCTGGCGTTGTTGCCCTATACGGACCAGCACTGATCAGCGACGCTGATCGGTCTCACGGAGAACATTCATGGAAGTCATTCTGCTGACCAAGGTCGCCAACCTCGGCACGATCGGTGATCGAGTCGCGGTCAAGTCGGGCTATGGCCGCAATTTCCTGCTGCCGCAGGGCAAGGCCACGTTGGCCACGCCTGCGAACATCAAGATCTTCGAAGCACGCCGCGCCGAACTCGAGAAGGCCTCGAACGATGCGCTGAAGTCGGCCCAGGCACGCGCCGAGGCGATGAAGGAATTCAAGCTCACGATCAGCGCCAAGGCCGGTAACGAAGGCAAGCTGTTCGGCTCGATCGGCACGGCCGACCTTGCCGACGCCTGCACGCGCGCGGGCCACAAGGTGGCGCGCAGTGAAGTGCGGCTGGGCTCGGGCCCGATCCGCATGGTCGGCGAGCACACGGTCGCGTTGCACCTGCATTCGGACGTCGACGTGCAACTGCCCGTCATCGTCATCGCGGAAGAGTGAGCCGCGCGGAGGAATTCCGTACTCCTCCGCATTCCGTCGAGGCGGAGCAATCCGTCCTCGGCGGATTGCTCCTTGACGCGAGCGCATGGGACAGCGTCGCCGACGTCGTCCGCGCCGACGACTTCTACCGTCCTGACCACAAGCTGATCTTCGAAGCCGTGGGTCACCTGGCGTCCCTGGGCAAGCCCTGCGACGTCGTCACGGTCAGTGAACAGCTCGAGCGGGGTTCCCGACTCGCCGATGCGGGTGGGCGCGCTTATCTCGGCACGCTGGCGCGCGACACGCCGAGCGCCGTCAACGTGCGCTTCTACGCCGAGATCGTCCGCGAGCGTTCGCTGCTGCGGCAGTTGTCGCAGGCGGGCAATGAGATCGCAGCCAGCGTCTTCAAGAACGAGGGCGAGACGGCGCGCGACCTGGTCGACCGCGCCGAGAGTCGCGTGTTCGAGATTGCCGAGATGGGTTCGCGCGGCAAGTTCGAGGGCGCGGTGTCCATCCAGACCCTGATGCCGCAGCTCATCGACCAGATCGACGAGTGGCACGCGAATCCCGGCGGCCTGCGCGGCCTGCCAACGGGCTTCGATGATTTCGACCGCAAGACTGGCGGCCTGCGCCCGGGTGACCTGGTCGTCGTGGCCGGCCGCCCCTCGATGGGCAAGACCACGTTCGCGGTCAACATGGCCGAGTACGCCGCACTGAAAGGCGATGTGCGCGCCTCCGTCGCTATCTTCTCGATGGAAATGCCGGCCGAGCAGCTGATGACCCGCATGCTGTCTTCTATCGGCCGCGTGTCGCTCGGGCACATCCGCAGCGGCCAGATCTCGGACGAGGACTGGCCGCGCATCAGCGGCGCCGCCGGGCAGCTGTCCGAAGCGCGCATTTTCATCGACGAAACCCCCGGCCTGACGCCTACTGAGTTGCGCGCACGATCGCGGCGCGTCAAGCGTGAGCACGGCCTGAACCTGATCGTCGTCGACTACCTGCAGCTGATGCAGGTGCCCGGCAACAAGGAGAACCGCGCGACCGAGATCGCCGAGATCTCGCGCAGCCTCAAGGCGTTGGCGAAGGAGATCGGCTGCCCGGTCATCGCGCTGTCGCAGCTGAATCGCGGCGTCGAACAGCGCACCGACAAGAAGCCGGTGATGTCTGACCTGCGTGAGTGCGTGACGGGTGACACCCTCGTCTGCCTGACGAACGGCGAGCGGCGCCCGATTCGGGAGCTGGTTGGCACCACGCCGGAAGTCTGGTCGCTCGATGAGCAGCGTCGCCTGCATCCGGCTCGAGCCGATTGCGTCTGGTCGGTGGGACAGCGGGCGGTTCACAGGATCCACCTCGCCAGCGGCAGGACGCTGCGCGCAACGGCTGAGCACCGGCTGCTGACCGGCAAGGGCTGGAATACCGTCAGTGACATCAGCGTCGGGGACCGCATGGCGGTGGCGCGGGTTCTGCCCGAGCCCGCCGTCGTGGAGCGCTGGGCCGAGCACGAGCTGGTGTTCCTAGGCCACATGGTCGGCGACGGCAGCTATCTCACGCATCAGCCGATGCGGTACACGACGGCATCCGAGGAGAACAGCCGGGCGGTGACGCTCGCGGCTGAAGCGATGGGCTGTCGCGTGACCCGGCACGCCGGCCGCGGCCAGTGGCACCAGCTCGTCATTGCGGGGAACGGCAATCGGTGGCATCCGGCAGGTGCGGGTGCGTGGTTGCGGCGGCACGGCATTTTCGGCCAGCGTTCCCACGAGAAGCGGCTGCCGGGCGCGGTGTTCCGTCTGCCTAACGACCAGATTGCAACCTTGCTGCGACATCTATGGGCGACAGATGGCTCGGTGACGCTGCGCCGCGCGGGTAGTCGCGGTGCGGCGCGTGTGTACTTCAGCACGTGCAGCGCTGGACTCGCGGGCGACGTCGCTGCGCTACTTTTGCGGCTCGGTGTTGTCGCGCGGCGGCGTGTCGTGCGCAGTGGCGGCGCGCGCGCCGTGCACACGGTCGACGTCAGCGGCGCGGCGATGCAGCGGCGATTCGTCGATACGGTGGGCGGCTTCGGTCCGCGCATGCAACCCGTCGAGGCGCTGCGTCAGTCCTTGCTGCGCGTCGCTGCCACGACCAATGTCGATACGCTGCCGCAGGAAGTCATGCAGGATGTGCGGCGCGTGATGCGCCAGCGCGGCGTCACGACGCGGGCGATGGCAGCGATGCGCGGTACGGCCTACGGGGGCAGCGCGCACTTCCGCTTTGCGCCCAGTCGTGCTGTGCTGCAGAGCTACGCCGAGCTGCTCGACGCGCCGGAGCTCAAGGATCTGACGGAACAGGATGTGTTCTGGGATCGCGTCGTGGCGATCGACCCCGCGTCCGAGCTTGAAGAAGTGTTCGACCTCACGGTGCCTGGTCCGGCGAACTGGCTTGCCGATGGCATCGTCAGTCACAACTCGGGCGCGATCGAGCAGGACGCCGACATGATCCTGCTGATCTATCGCGAAGAGGTCTACGACAAGAACACGACCAAGAAGGGCATGGCCGAGATCGATCTCGCCAAGCACCGCAACGGCGAGACGGGCACTTTCGTGCTGAGCTTCCAGGGCCAGTATTCGCGCTTCGTGAACTACGCGCCGGATTCCTATGCCGAGGGCGTGTTGCGCTGAGCCTGAGTCCCGGGCACGGCGCATCGTTGTCTGCATGACCCGCATCATCCGCGCCCGAGTCGCCGCTGCCGCGCTGCGCCACAACCTGCGGCAGATACGATCTGCGGCGCCGGGGTCGCGCGTCATGGCGGTCGTCAAGGCGAATGCCTACGGCCACGGCCTCGTGCCGACTGCGCTCGCGCTGCCGGACGCGGACGCTTTCGCCGTCGCGCGTCTCGAAGAGGGCCTGCAACTGCGCGGCGCCGGCATCACGCAGCCGGTGGTGCTGCTCGAGGGCGTGTTCTCGGCCGAGCAGCTCGACGAGGCGGCGCGACATCAGTTCGAACTCGTCGTGCACGATCCGTCGCAGGTGGCGCTGCTCGAGGCTCGTGCGGGCGGTACTGCCGGCACGCATCGCTTCACGCTGTGGCTGAAGATCGACACGGGGATGAACCGCCTCGGCTTCCGGCCGGAGCAGTTCGCGCAGGTCTATCAGCGCCTGCGCGCGCTCGCGGTCCCGGCTCGCGAGATTCGGTTGCTGACCCACCTGGCCCGCGCGGATGAACTCGATTGCGCCATGACACGCGAACAGGTTGCGCGCTTTCGCGCGCTGCTGCCGCCGGGCGTCGTCACCAGCATCGGCAATTCGGCGGGCACGCTGGGCTGGGCTGAGGCGCGCGGCGACTGGGTGCGACCCGGCCTTGCGCTGTATGGCGTCTCGCCGTTTCCGGAGCGCATTGGCGCGGAGCTCGGCCTGCAGCCGGCGATGACGCTCGAGACGACGGTCATCACGCTGCGGCAGGTGCCGCGCGGCGAGACGGTGGGCTACGGCGGCGCGTGGCGCGCCGAGCGCGATTCGCGCATCGCGATCCTGGCCGCGGGCTATGGTGATGGCTTGCCGCGTCACCTTGCCACGGGCACGCCGGTGCGCCTCGGCGCGGGCGAGGCGCCGCTGGTCGGGCGCGTGTCGATGGACATGATCGCCGTGGATGTCTCGGAGCTGCAGGGCGTGGCGGTCGGCAGCGGCGCCGAGATCTGGGGCGCGAACCTGCCGGTCGAGCGCGTGGCTGCCCACGCAGGCACGATTCCGTACGAGCTGATCTGCGGCGTCAGCCAGCGAGTGCCGCTGGAATTCGACCCGTAAGGCCGGCGGGCCTCAGCTCTGGAAGAAGCCCATCTTGACGCCGGCGAGCTGGATCACGTCGTTGTCGCGCAGGCGCTGCGCCTGAGAACCGATCGGCGTGCCATTGACCAGCGGGTAGTCGCCTTCCTTCGAGCTTTCGACATGCACGATGAAGAACGCATCGCCGCGGCGGGTGATGGCGGCAACCTGCAGGCCCGGCCGACCGAGAGTCGTCAGCGCCTTGGTCAGTTCCATTTCACGTCCGGCAAACTGGCCTGACAGCACCTGCAGGCGGCCTGGCTTCACGGCCAGGTTCGCGTCGGCGATCGCGCGGCGCGGATCATTGGCCGGCGGACCCGAGGCCGCAGTATCGACCTTGGCTTCGGCCCGGCGGATGGATTCGACCGGTCGCGCCGACGGCTGGATCACCATCGTCTTCTGGAATTCATCCTGCTGCTCGTCGTCTTCGATGAAGCGCAGCTGGTGGTGCCCGACCGTGACGATGTCGCTGTGCTGCAGCGCGTGCTTCTTGATCAGCTTGCCGTTGACGTAGGTGCCATTGGTGCTGTTCAGATCCTCGAGGAATGAATCGTTGAGGATGTTGATGATCAGCGAGTGATGGCCGCTGACGGCGGGGTTGTCGATGCGGATATCGTTATCCGGGAGACGGCCAATCGTGTACCGCTCCTTGTTCATGTTGTACTCGGCCAGCGTCTGACCTTCCAGGCTCAAAATGAGTCTAGCCATGAATCCGCCCCACGCGCCGGGTTAACCGAACCAGCGCAAAACCTTATCGACGAGACCACGTCGTGCCGGGAAGGACTCGACCACTTCGGCGAGCACGACCGACACGTTATCCCGGCCACCGTTATCGTTGGCCAGTTGTATCAATTGCTTAGCGACCGTCCCTAGATTATCACCAAAGGTATTGATCGTTAAGTGAATGTCCGCATCCTCGACCATGTCGGAGAGGCCGTCGGAACACAGCAGGTAATGGTCACCCTTATGGACCTCGTGCTCGGTGATTTCGACGTCCACGGTGGGTTCGACGCCGAGCGCGCGTGTCACATAGTTCTTGTTGGCAGCCCGCTGCGCTTCTTCCGGCGTATAGAAGCCGCGGTCGACGAGCTCCTGCAGCAGTGAATGGTCCAGCGTGACCTGCTCGAGCCTGTCCTGGCGCACGCGGTAAATGCGCGAGTCGCCGACGTGGGCGAGGGTGACGCGGTTGTCGTGGAACAGCGCACCGACGACCGTGGTGCCCATGCCCTCGCATTGAGGCTGTGTTTTGGCGGTCTGGAAGATGATCTTGTTGGCCCGCTGGATCGCATCGCGCAGCACGATGCTGCGACGGCTGAGGCCCGTGGCCGGATCAGCGGCGGCGAGGTCTTCGCGCTCCACCGACTCACGCACCAGGTTCACGATGGTCTTGACGGCGATACCGCTCGCGACTTCGCCGGCGTTGTAACCGCCCATGCCATCGGCGAGCACCAGCAGGCCAATGTCGGCGTCGAGCGCGATCGTGTCTTCGTTGTGCTCGCGGACGCGTCCGGTGTCCGTTTCACCGATGCACTTGAGTTTGCCGCGCAGGGTCACGCCGGCAGCACCGGATCGCGACGGCGCGGGTCGTCGAAAGTGTGAACTGCGTCACACGCCGCCTTCGGGGCGGTCCGCTGCCCCGCACCCATACAGGTACGCGACAGGCTCCGGGCTTCCCCGGCTCTGGGCGGCTGTTTGCTCAAAATTCTGACCCTGTGGTCCGCCGCTGCGGTGCGCCGGTACCTGTAAACAACGCTAACACCCTGATTGGCTGCCTCCCGAGTCGGGAGTCACAGTTTGGCGGGACTTGCGACCCATGGTCCCGTGCGACCCACAGTCCCGAGGGTTAGCGAGTCGCTGCATGCTAGCATCGCCGCGCCATTTTTTTGAGCCGTGCCATGGCCCGTCCCGCCACCGTCTTTGTCTGCAGCGCCTGCGGCGCCGAAGCCCCCAAGTGGCAGGGCCAGTGCGCGCAATGCGCCGAGTGGAACACGCTCGCAGCGGCCACCCGCAGCAGTGCGCCCGCCGCGACGCGACCGCGCGCGGTGGCCCGCGAGGCGCGCGCCCTCGATACCCAGGCCGAACCGACCCGCGCGAGCAGCGGGCTGGCGGAACTCGATCGCGTGCTGGGCGGCGGCATCGTGCAGGGCAGTGTCACGCTGCTCGGCGGCGATCCGGGCATCGGCAAGTCGACCTTGCTGCTGCAGGTGGCGGCCGCGGCGTCGCGGACGATGCCGGTGGTCTATGCCAGCGGCGAGGAGTCCGCCGCGCAGGTGTCGCTGCGGGCGCGGCGCCTCGGGGTCGGCAGCGCCGCGCTGCGCGTGCTTGCCGAAACCGAGCTCGACGTGATCATCGCCACCGCGCGCGATGCGCAGGCCGCGCTGCTGGTCGTCGACTCGATCCAGACGGTGCAGTCGGCGGCGGTGGCCTCGAGCGCAGGCGGTGTCGCGCAGCT
This sequence comes from Steroidobacteraceae bacterium, assembly GCA_044340335.1. Taxonomy (GTDB): domain Bacteria; phylum Pseudomonadota; class Gammaproteobacteria; order Steroidobacterales; family Steroidobacteraceae; genus UBA964. The sequence continues at coordinate 1,771 of JBIITU010000050.1, read as the reverse complement.
GCGCGAGTGCGCCGCTGAACTCGTGCGTTTCGCCAAGGGCAGCGGCACCGCGGTCGTCATCATCGGCCACGTGACGAAGGAGGGCGCGATTGCCGGACCGCGCGTGCTCGAGCACCTGGTCGACTCGGTGCTGTATTTCGAAAGCGACGCGGGCTCGCGTTTTCGCATCGTCCGCGCCACCAAGAACCGCTTCGGTGCCGTCAACGAACTCGCGTTCTTCGCCATGACCGAGGGTGGCCTGCGTGAAGTGCAGAATCCCGGTGCGATCTTCCTCGCGCGGCCCGAGCGGATCGCGGCAGGCAGCGTGGTCATGGTCGCGCGGGACGGCAACCGGCCGCTGCTGATCGAGATCCAGGCGCTCGCCGATCCGATGCGCTTCGGCAATCCGCGGCGGGTGGCGCAGGGTCTCGACGCCGGGCGGGTCGCCATGCTGCTCGCGGTGCTGCATCGGCACGGCGGCATCTCGGCGCAGGATTACGACGTGTTCGTCAATGTCGTCGGCGGGCTCGAGATCCGCGAAACGGCGGCGGACCTGCCGCTGCTGCTGGCGCTGGTCTCCAGCCTGCGCGACCGGCCACTCGACCGCGACCTCGTCGCGTTCGGTGAACTCGGGCTCACGGGCGAGGTGCGGCCGGTGGCCTATGGCGAGGAGCGCCTGCGCGAGGCAGCCAAGCAGGGCTTCCGTCGCGCGATCGTGCCGAAGGACAACCTGCCGCGGCGGCCGATCGACGGTCTCAGCATCCGCGCTGTAACGCGGCTCGGCGAAGCGCTCGAGGATCTATAATCACGCCATGCTCGAGAATCTGAGTCAGCGCCTGTCGCGCACCGTGCAGAACCTGCGCGGCAAGGGTCGCATCACGGAAGACAACATCGGCGAGACGCTGCGCGAAGTGCGCATGGCGCTGCTCGAGGCCGATGTCGCGCTGCCGGTGGTCAAGGTCTTCATCGATGCGGTGCGCCAGAAGGCGCTCGGCGCCGAAGTGCAGACCAGCCTGTCGCCGGGCCAGGTTTTCGTCTCCATCATCCACCGCGAACTCGTCGATCTGATGGGCGGTGCCCGCGCGGGCTTCGAGCTGCGCGCGCAGCCGCCCTACGTCGTGCTGCTCGCGGGCCTGCAGGGCGCCGGCAAAACCACCACCGCAGCGAAGCTCGCGCGCTGGCTCATTGAGTCGAAGAAGAAGCGCGTGCTGCTGGTCAGCACCGACGTGCGGCGGCCGGCCGCCATCCTGCAGCTCAAGCGGCTGGCCGAGCAGGTCGGCGCCGAGTTCTTCGAGGCGCCGGCGGGCACGCCGCCGCCGACGATCGCACGCGAGGCATTGCAGCGCGCGAAGAGCGGCGTGTTCGACGCGCTGATCGTCGATACGGCGGGGCGCCTGCACGTCGACGCCGAATTGATGCAGGAAGTGCGCGAGATCGAGTCGGTCGTGGGTTCGCACGAACGGCTGTTCGTCGTCGACGCGATGGCTGGCCAGGATGCCTTGAACTCGGCGCGCGCATTCGGCGACGCGCTCGACCTGACCGGCATCATCCTGACGAAGACCGATGGCGATGCGCGTGGTGGTGCCGCGCTGTCGGTGCGGCATGTGACCGGCAAGCCGATCGTCTTCCTGGGCGTTGGCGAGAAGACCGAGGCGCTGCAGCCGTTCGATCCGGAGCGCATGGCCGGGCGCATCCTCGGCATGGGCGATGTCGTCGCGCTGGTCGAGCAGGTGCAGGGCCAGGTCGACATGGCCGAGGCCGAAAAGCTCGCCAAGAAAGTGGTCGGGGGTGG
>JBIITU010000385.1:0-3431 GCA_044340335.1 Steroidobacteraceae bacterium | reverse complement strand
CTGGCAAACGTTGAACACCTGCTCGATGACGTTCAGCTCGCACAGCCGATGCAGTCGCGCCGCATCGTCGGGAAGTTCGTCGATGGCGGCTGCATGCTTCTTGCGCACGTCCTGCACGTGCCGCAGCCAGTTATCGATCAGCCCGAGCCGACTGTTGCCGAGCGCGGCCTGCACGCCGCCGCAGCCGTAGTGGCCGCAGACGATGACATGCTCGACATCGAGCACGTCGACGGCGTACTGCAGCACCGACAGGCAGTTGAGGTCGGTGTGCACGACGACGTTGGCAACGTTGCGATGCACGAACAGTTCGCCGGGCAGCAGGCCGACGATCTCGTTGGCGGGCACGCGGCTGTCGGCGCAACCGATCCACAGGTAGTTGGGCGATTGCTGCTTGACGAGCTTTTCGAAGAACTCTGGCTCCTGCTCGCGCATCGACCGGGCCCAGTCGCGGTTGCGGCCGAACAGCGGTGCAAGGGTTCTCATGGGCGGGCCCTCTTCATGGCTGCAAGGCCTGGTCCAGGAAGCGCAGCATGGAGCCGTAGGCGTGCGGACCGGTCGACGGGAAGCGGATCAGCGCGTGCTTGCTGCCCGGGTACACCATGACGTCGAACGGCTTGTTGAGATCCTGCAGACGCTTGAGCATCGCCGTGGTGTGCGTGAACAGCACGTTGTCGTCGGCCATGCCGTGCACGAGCAGCAGGCGCCCGCGCAGCGCGGCGGCATGCGTCATGGCATTGCCGTCGGCATAGCCGGCGGCGTTGTCAGCCGGCGTGCCCATGTAGCGCTCCGTGTAGTGCGTGTCGTACAGGCGCCAGTCGGTGACCGGCGCGCCTGACACCGCCGCGGCGAAGTGATCCGGCGCGCGCAGCAGCGCCAGCAGCGAGACATAGCCGCCGTAGCTCCAGCCCCAGATCCCGACCCGTGCCGGATCCACGTAGGGCAGGGTGCGCAGGTAGTCGACGCCGCGCACCTGGTCGTCGATCTCGATCGTGCCCATGCGTCGGTACAGCGCAGTCTCGAACGCGACGCCCCGGAAGCCGGTGCCGCGGTTGTCCAGCGTGAAGACGATGTAGCCGCGCTGCGCGAGGATCTGCCGGAAGAAGCCGTCGCCGGCGCGGGCGCCACCCATCCAGGCCCGGCGCACGCGCTGCACGCCCGGGCCGCCGTAGGTGTCGACGATGACCGGATAGCGCCGCCCGGGCTCGAGCTGCTTCGGGCGCAGCATCTGCCAGTGCATCGTCTGGCCGTCGGCCGCCTGCAGCGTGCCGAACTCGGTGCTGATGTGCGCATCGAGATAGGGCGCGTAGGGATGGCCCGCGTCGAGCCGGTTTGCGACCAGTTCGACCGCTGCGCCGCCTGTCGTGCTGCGCAGCGTCAGCGACGGCGGCGTGTCCGGATCCGAGAAAGTATTCAGCCAGCGCCGCGCGTCGCGCGACATTGCGACCGAATGCCAGCCACGGCGCGTCGTCAGGCGCTCGGGGTTCGAAGGCTCGCCCGCACCGCGCAGCGACGCCGCATACAAGTGCCGCTCGATCGGCGTCTCGCGGTTCGCCATGAAGTAGATGCGGTCGCGGGCTTCGTCGATGCCGCGAATCGCGCGGCCGCCATCGTCGCCGTGCACGCCCCAGTCGCCGGCCGTCAGCGCGCGAATCTCGCGGCCCGTGTAGTCGAGCAGGTACAGGTGGCGCTGGCCGCTGCGCGAGGAAGCCCAGACGATCTGCCGTGCGCGCGGCAGGAACGACAGCTCATCGTGCAGCTCGACCCAGGTGTCGCTGCGCTCCGTGACCAGCGTCTGCGCCGCGCCGCTGACCGCATCGACGCGCCACAGCACGAGCTGGCGCTGGTCGCGGTTCTGCGTCTGCACGGCCAGCGCGTCGCTTTCCGGGAACCAGGCGACGCGCGCCAGGTACTCATCGCGCGCCTCGACCGCGCGCGCCGTGCCGCTGGCGAGTTCGTGCACGAACAGCTCGACCTGCGCATTGGGCCGCCCGGCGGCCGGATAACGCTGGCGGATGACGCGCACGTCGTCGGCGTTGATCTCGAAGCGCTCGACTTCATCGACCGTGCTTTCGTCGACGCGCGCGTAGGCGATCCGCGCCTCGTCCGGCGACCACCAGTGGCCGTCGTTGCGGCCCATTTCCTCCTGGGCGATGAACTCGGCGATGCCGTTCGAAACGGTGCCGCCGCCGTCGCGCGTCAGCGCCTGCTCGCGGCCGGTCGCGAGTTCAAGCACATGCAGGTTCTGGTCGCGGACGAAGCTGACCCAGCGGCCGCGCGGCGAGAAGCGCGCCTCGGTTTCATAGGCTTCGGTGCGTGTCAGCGCGCGCACGGCCTGCCCGGCCTGGCCGCGCAGGTCATACACATAAAGATCGCCCGACAGCGGCACGAGCAGGAAACGCGAGTCCGACGAGAATTCGTAATCGACGATGCCGCGCAGCGAGGCGATGCGCAGCCGCTCGCGCCGGGCTTCCTCTTCGGCCGACAGCGCGCGCTCGGCCGGCGCCAGTTCGCGGGCGTCGACGAGCTTGCGATGCTGGCGCTGCGCTACATCGTAAGCCCACAGGTCGAAGCGGTTCATGTCGTCGGCGGCGCCGCGCAGGTAGACGACCAGCCGCCCATCGGGCGAGAAGCGCGGGCTGCGCAGCGTCGCGCCGCTGAGGTCGGGCGTCGCGAACATCCGCTCGAACGTCAGTGCCGTCGGGGTCGCCTGGGCAGTCGGGACGGGCTGCGCGGCAGCGGCGACGCCGGCAAGGCCCCAGAGCAGCAGCGGGTGCAGCAGCAGCGACAGCGGTGTGGCGGCGCGCGAGGCGCAAGAGTTGGCGTTGGTCATACGGAGGCGGTTCGGTACCATGGCTGCATCTCCCCGCAGTGTAGGCACCGTGATGCCCGATCGCCACCCAGGCCGCAGTGCCGGCCGCCTCGCGACCCTGTGCCTGGCCAGCGCCGCCCTGACCGCCTGTGCGACACAATCCATGACAACCCCCCAAAGCTCGCTCGACTATCCGGTCGCACCGCGTGGCGACGTCGTCGACGTGCTGCACGGCCAGCCCGTCGCCGATCCGTACCGCTGGATGGAGGCTCCGGATGCGCCGGCGACCCGCGAGTTCGTCGCGGCGCAGAACCGCCTCGCCCAGCCGCGGCTCGAAGCGCTGCCGCAGCGCGCCTGGGTCGAACAGCGACTGACGCAACTGTGGAACTTCGAGCGCTTCGGCGTGCCGCTCAAGCGCGGCGGCCGTTACTTCTTCCTGCGCAACGACGGCCAGCAGAACCAGAGCGTGCTGCACGTCGCCGATGATCCCGCCGCACTCGGTCGCGTGCTGATCGACCCGAACCAGAAGAGCAGCGACGCCACCGTGGCGCTGGCGCGCTTCGTGCCGAGCCCCGACGGCAGCCTCGTCGCGTACTCGCTGTCCGATGGCGGCACGGACTGG
>JBIITU010000384.1:0-3449 GCA_044340335.1 Steroidobacteraceae bacterium | reverse complement strand
GGCTCGGGCTAGTTCGCGCCGGAACTGGCCGCACGGCAGAGAGCGGGGGGGGGGGGGCGCGGCAGGACGGCGGTCGCCGGTGCAGTCAACGGCGTCAATCGTGGATTCGGCGGACAGTGCCGGAAGGCGCGTGGCGGAAATTCAGGCAAACCTCGCCGGCGAACACCGCCAGGGCAGGTGGTTTGAAAGTACTATCCGCGGCGTCGCCAGCGACAAGGCGGGCGCCAGCGCCGGAAGCCCTTCGGGCACATATTCCGCAAAGCCCGTCGCACCAAACCGTGATTTGTCCGCCATTCCGCCAGCGGCCATTTGGCTACATTGGGGGCCACTGGGAACTGCGGCGGAACGCGAGATGGCAGTGCTGACGGAAGAACAGGCGAAGGCCCACGTCGTCAAGCTGTTGACGGCGATGAGCCAGGCGGGAGGATCGGACCTCTTCATTTCCAAGGACTTTCCTCCCAGCATGAAGCTGCAGGGCGCGATGAAGCCCCTGACCGGCCAGAAGCTCGGCGGCGAGGTGACGCGCCAGCTCGCCAACGCCCTGATGAACCCGCGGCAGCGCGAGGAGTTCGCGCGCGAGCTGGAGTGCAATTTCGCGATCTCGATCCCGGCCGTGTCGCGGTTCCGCGTGAACGTGTTCGTGCAGCAGCAGCACGTGGGCATGGTGATCCGCACCATTGCCAACGACATCAAGGGCCTGGATGAGCTTGGCCTGCCGGACACGCTGAAGGAAGTCGTTATGGCCAAGCGTGGCCTGGTGCTGGTGGTCGGTGCCACCGGCTCCGGCAAATCGACCTCGCTCGCCGCCATGATCGACCATCGCAACCGCACCTCGGCAGGTCACATCGTGACGGTCGAGGATCCGGTCGAATTCGTGCATCAGTCGCGTCGATCGCTGGTCACGCACCGCGAGGTCGGCATCGACACCCACTCGTGGCACAACGCTCTGAAGAACACCCTGCGCCAGGCGCCGGACGTGATCCTGATCGGCGAGATCCGCGACACGGAAACCATGGAGCACGCGATCACCTTCGCCGAGACCGGGCACCTGTGCCTGGGAACGCTGCATTCGAACAGCGCCAACCAGACGCTGGATCGAATCGTGAACTTCTTCTCGGAGGACCGCCGCAAGCAGCTGCTCATGGATCTCTCGGCGAACCTGCGCGCCGTCATCTCGCAGCGCCTGGTGCGCACGGCGGACGGCAAGGGCCGCCGCGCGGCCATCGAGATCCTGCTCAATACGCCCATCGTCGCCGACAAGTTGCTGAAGGGTGAATTCCATGAAATCAAGACGATCATGGGCAAGTCGCGCGAACTGGGCATGCGGACCTTCGACGCCTCGCTGTTCGAGTTGTACAACGAGGGCGCCATCACCTTCGAGGAGGCCATCCGCAATGCCGACTCGGCCAACGAGCTGCGCCTGAACATCAAGCTCAGTGCCGATTCGAGGACGCGTGAGCCGCCCGCGACGCCGGCCGAGCCTGCACCCTTGTCGCTCATCCCGGAGCAGGAGCAAGACGCCGGCAGCGAGGCGGCCTAGGGCCAATGGCACTTGCTTAAGCGGTCGGCTACGGAGGCGGACGCACTCAAGTCGTTGAATGGGAGGAAGAGGGGTGGCTCCGCGTTGCCAGGATGTTTGTTAGCACGCAACCGTCCGAGCCACCTGCGAGGCCAGCCTTGTCCCATCGTAGTCATGCGCTTGATCGGCAACAATGGATCGATCGTGTCCGAGGTCGCGCCCAGGGCAGCTCGGCGGAAAAAGGCGCCCGAAACACTTTCCCTGGCTCAAGGTCCCCCGGCGCGTCGCTCGACAGCGTCCCGTTCATTTCCCTAACTGGGAGCGCGCAAAGTAAGTGCCATTGGCCCTAGACCGGCCCGCAGCCGTGAGCCGGGGCCGCGCGGCGAGGGGTTTGCCGTATCACCACGGCGCCCAGCAGGAGCCTCCGGCCGACCCCGACGCGGCCGAGCGGGCTGTCGCCCATAGCGCGAGGCAAGCAGATCAGCGACTTGCCGCACCGGTCCCGCCGCGCCAGGGCCCTTTCCCAGGAGGGCCGGGGCCGCTCCGGAACCCGCTAGGTGCGCCGCGACAGTCGCGCGTCGCGCGCCGGACAGTGGTAAAGCATGGGTCAAGCGACCTTTTGGGGAGTTGCCGATGGCCACGATCGACGTCAATGGTAAGGCGCTCGAGACCGATGCAGCGCCGGATACCCCGCTGCTGTGGGTGCTGCGCGACCACCTCGGCCTCACGGGCACCAAGTTCGGCTGTGGCGCGGCACTGTGCGGTGCCTGCACGGTACACGTCGACGGCCAGCCGGTGCGTTCCTGTCAGGTGGCGCTCGCCGATCTCGGCGACGGCAAGGTCACCACCATCGAGGGCCTGTCGGCTGACCGCTCGCACGCCGTGCAGAAAGCCTGGCTGGAACTCGACGTGCCGCAGTGTGGCTACTGCCAGTCGGGCCAGCTTATGTCGGCGGCTGCGCTGCTGGCGCGCAACCCGGCGCCCACCGACGCCGACATCGATGCCGCGATGGCCGGGAACCTCTGCCGCTGCGGCACCTACACGCGGATCCGCAAGGCTGTGCACCGCGCGGCCGAGATGCTGAAGGCGTGGGCGCGCGGGTCCGGACGTACCTTGCGGCTGCGGGGCGTGCCCTCGAAGCTGCTGGATATCGCGCGGATCAGCGAGCTGGACGAGTTGATCGCGCCGGCGTGAACGCGGCGGCGCTCCCGGGGTGGACCCGCGTGCCCCGGCCAGAGATTACTCGGGCTTGTCCGGCGTGTCGCCGGAAACCTCGTCCATGAGTTCCGGATCTTCCAGCGGGTCTTCCATCGGCTCCTCGTCGGAGACCGCGCCGTCGGTGACCAGATACTGGCGCCGTTGCAGGTAGGCGCTGCGCACGAAGGCATAGGGGTCGCCGGCACGATCCAGGATGGCGTCGGCGTCGCTCAACCTCGAGCGGCGGTCGAGCTGGCCACCCGCCCAGAGCAGGTTGTTCGTGCTCTGATCGCTGAGCAACTGGCGCGACTCCGCGAAGTTGTCGAGCAGCGCCCCGAAACCATCCCGCATCGTGTAGGGCCCGAGGAATGGCAGCATGACGTAAGGGCCGGGCGGAACGCCCCAGCGTCCCATGGTCTGGCCGAAATCCTCGTTGTTGCGGTCGAGGCCGGCATCGGTCGCGGGATCGAGCAGCCCGCCGACGCCGAGCGTCGTGTTGAGCAGGAAACGTCCGGTGTCGGAGGCTGCGGGCCCCACCTTGCCTTGCAGCAGGTTGTTGAGGAGGACGACGGGATACTCGGCGTTGCTGAAGAAGTTGGACAGCCCCGTCCTCACGACCTGCGGCGTGACCTTGCGATAGACGCGAATCGCCGGGCGCAGCACCGCCTTGTCGAGCGACTGGTTGAACGCGAAGGTGCCGCGGTTGATCCGTTCGAAGGGATCGCGCGGATCG
>JBIITU010000048.1:0-13494 GCA_044340335.1 Steroidobacteraceae bacterium | reverse complement strand
GGCCAATGGAGCCGCCGCCGACACCGAAGACGATGCTGCTGCGCTGCCCGAGGGCGCGCCGGTGTTCGCTGACAATGCGCAGCCGTAGCGCCATGCTTGCGTATCCAGACCCGGGCCGGCGGGAGTTGGCCGTATAATGCCGGGCATAAGTTATCAACAGCCCCGCGGACCCCGATGGCAGCAAGTCACATTTTCAGGATTATGTTCGTGAATCAGGGCAAGGTTTACGAGGTCTACGCACGCAAGGTCGCGCAGAGCGAGTTGTTCGGCTTCATCGAGATGGAGGAACTGGTGTTCGGCACGCGCAGCAGCGTGGTGCTCGACCCCTCCGAAGAGCGCATCAAGGGTGAGTTCGAGGACGTCAAGCGCAGCCTGCTGCCGATGAACTCGATCCTGCGCATCGATGAAGTGAAAAAGCAGGGCGTCAGCAAGATCAGCGCATGGGAAGGCAGCAACGTCGCGCAGTTTCCGATGGCGCTGCCGTCCGCACCACCGGATTCCGGTCCGCGCAAGTGATGGCTCGATGATGCTCGAGATCCGCGGCGCCACGGCCCTGTCGGCGTTCCGCGTTGCCAAGCTGCAGACCCGACTCAATGCGCTCGCCGCCGGGCTGCGCGTCGAGTCGGTTCGGTTCTTCCATGTCGCAGATCTGTCGCGCGCGCTGTCCGACGCCGAGCGCGCGCGACTCGAAGCGCTGCTGACCTACGGTCCGCGTGACACGGCCGCGACCGCGACGGTCGCCACCCATCGCATCACGCGGGTCGTGGTGCCCCGCCCCGGCACAATATCGCCGTGGGCGTCCAAGGCGACCGACATCGCGCAGGTCTGCGGCCTTGCTGCCGTGCGGCGCATCGAGCGCGGCGTGGTCTACAGCATCGCCTGCCAGGCAGCGCCGGACGCTGCGACGCTGCGCGCGATCGATGCGCTGCTGCACGATCGCATGACCGAGGCGGTGCTGGATTCGACCGCGGCAGCGACCGTGCTGTTCGGCTCCGACTCGCCGCGTCCGCTGCGTTCCATCTCGTTGGCGGCAGGCCGCGACGCCCTGGTCGCCGCCGATCGCGAACTCGGTCTCGCCCTGTCTGCAGACGAAATCGATTACCTGATCGAGGCCTTCGCTCGTGCCGTTCGTGATCCGACCGATGCTGAACTGATGATGTTCGCGCAGGCGAATTCCGAGCATTGCCGCCACAAGATCTTCAACGCGAGCTGGATCATCGACGGCGCGCCGCGCGCAAAGTCGTTGTTCGCGATGATCCGCAATACCCATGCCTGCAGTCCGCAGGGAGTGCTCTCCGCCTATCGCGACAACGCCGCGGTGATCGAGGGCGTCGCGCAGGGGCGACGCTACTTCGCGGCTGCCGACGGCGGCGCCTACGTGACCGCCGCCGAACCCATCGACATCCTGATGAAGGTCGAGACACACAACCATCCGACCGCGATCTCGCCGTTCCCCGGCGCTTCGACGGGCTCCGGCGGCGAGATCCGCGACGAGGGCGCGACCGGGATCGGCGCGAAGCCGAAGGCCGGCCTGGTCGGCTTCTCGGTCTCGAACCTGCGAATTCCGGGCGCAGTCGAACCCTGGGAGGCGACGGCGGGCAAACCCGAGCGCATCGCATCGGCGCTCGACATCATGCTCGACGGACCGCTGGGCGCCGCTGCCTTCAACAACGAGTTCGGCCGGCCCAACATCGCCGGTTACTTCCGCACTTTCGAGCAGCGTGTCGATGGCGACTCGCCGGGCCGCTGGCGCGGCTATCACAAGCCCATCATGATCGCCGGCGGACTCGGCAACGTGCGCCGCAGCCATGTCGAGAAGAAGGATTGCCCGGTCGGTGCGCGCGTGGTCGTGCTCGGCGGCCCTTCGATGCTGATCGGACTCGGCGGTGGTGCCGCGTCGTCGGTGGGCGCGGGCGCCTCGAGCGCCGAACTCGACTTTGCGTCGGTGCAGCGCGGCAACCCGGAAATCCAGCGACGCGCGCAGGAAGTCATCGATCGCTGCTGGGCGCAGGGCGAGCAGAACCCCATCCTGCTGATCCACGACGTCGGCGCGGGCGGCCTGTCCAACGCCGTGCCCGAAGCCGTTGCGCACAGTGAGCGCGGCGCGGTCATCGACCTGCGCGCGATCCCCTGCGACGAGCCCGGCCTGTCGCCGATGGAAATCTGGTGCAACGAATCGCAGGAGCGCTACGTGCTCGTCGTCGCTGCGGCGGACATCGACCGCTTCCGCGCGCTGTGCGAGCGCGAGCGTTGCCCGGTTGCCGTGATCGGCACGCTGACGGGCGACGGGCGCCTGATCGTGCGTGACAGCCTGCTGGGCGGCACGCCGGTGGACATGCCGCTCGAGGTGCTGCTTGGCAAGGCGCCGCGCATGCTGCGCGACGTGCGCAGCGTTGCACGGCCGCGCGACGCGTTCGACACCCGCACGCTCGACCTGCGCGAGTCGGCCTATCGCGTGCTGCGGCACCCAACGGTCGCCGACAAGACTTTCCTGATCACCATCGGCGATCGCAGCGTCGGCGGCTTCGTCAGCCGCGATCAGATGGTCGGTCCCTGGCAGGTGCCCGTGGCGGATGTCGGCGTCACCGCGGCTGATTACTTCGGCGTTGCCGGCGAGGCGATGGCGATGGGCGAGCGCACGCCCGTGGCCGTCCAGCACGCGCCGGCGTCCGGACGCCTCGCCGTGGCCGAGGCGTTGACCAACCTGCTCGCCGCCGACGTCGCGCAACTGTCGGACGTTCGCCTCAGCGCAAACTGGATGGCTGCCTGCGGCGAGCCCGGCGAAGACGCTGCGTTGTACGCCACCGTCGAAGCGATCGGCGAGCAATTGTGCCCCGCGCTCGGCATCGCGATACCCGTCGGCAAGGATTCCCTGTCGATGCGCACCGCCTGGCAGGAAGGTGCCGCGACGCACCGGGTCGTGGCGCCGGTGTCGCTGATCGTGTCCGCCTTCGCGCCGGTGGCGGATGTGCGCCGCACGCTGACGCCCGAACTTGCGCGCGTCGCCGAGCCGACATTGCTGCTGCTGCTCGATCTCGGCGCTGCGCAGCCGCGACTCGGTGGCTCGATCCTGGCGCAGGTGCATGGCGCGCTGGGCGGCGACGTGCCGGATCTCGATGATCCCGCGCTGCTGCGCAAGCTGGCGACGGCGCTGCGCGCGTTGCGCGGCGAGCAACTGCTGCTCGCCTATCACGATCGCAGCGATGGCGGACTGTGGGCCACGCTGGTCGAGATGGCGTTCGCCGGGCACTGCGGCCTCGACATCGAGATGCCAGTGGCCGGCGCGGATGCAGCGCTGCGCGCGCTGTTCGCGGAGGAGCTCGGTGTCGTCGTGCAAGTGCGCGCGGCCGATCTCGGTCGCGTCCAGGCCGTGCTCGCGCAGCACGGACTTGCCGACCGCAGTCGGGTCGTCGCGCGACCGCGCGCCAATGCGGATCGGATTGCCGTGCACGCGCCTGATGGCGCGCTGCTGCTCGATGAGTCCTGGGCCGCGCTGCGCGGCGCCTGGTCCGCCGTGTCGCACGCGATGCGCCGGCTGCGCGACGACCCGGATTGCGCCGATGAAGAACTTGCCGCGGCGGTCGATCCGGCCGCGCCCGGGTTGCAGCTGGCGCTCAGCTTCGATCCGGTGCAGGACGTCGCTGCGCCTTTCATTGCCCGCGGCACGCGGCCGCGCGTCGCCGTGCTGCGCGAACAGGGTGTCAACAGCCAGGTCGAAATGGCAGCGGTGCTCGAGCTGGCGGGTTTCGAGCCGCACGATGTGCACATGACCGACCTGATCGCCGGTCGGCGGCAGCTGGCCGAGTTCAAGGGGCTGGTGGCCTGCGGCGGCTTCTCGTACGGCGACGTGCTCGGCGCTGGCGAAGGCTGGGCGAAGTCGATCCGCTTCAATGCAGCCCTGCGCGAGGCGTTCGCGACGTTCTTCGCGCGTTCGGACAGCTTCACGCTCGGTGTCTGCAATGGTTGCCAGATGGTGTCGACGCTGCGCGAGCTGATTCCCGGCACCGATCTATGGCCGCGCTTCGTGCGTAACCGCGGCGAGCAGTACGAGGCGCGCCTGAGCCTGGTCGAAGTGCAGCGTTCGCCGTCGCTGTTCCTGGGCGACATGGCGGGATCGGTGTTGCCCATTGTCGTGGCGCACGGCGAGGGCCGCGCCGAGTTCGCAGACCTGCACGCCGCCGAGGCCTGCTCGAATTCCGGGCTGGTGGCGCTGCGCTACGTCGAGCGCGCCGGCGTCGTCGCGACGCGCTATCCGGCGAATCCCAACGGCTCGCCGCAGGGCATCGCCGCGTTGTGCAGCGCCGATGGTCGCGTGACCATCACGATGCCGCACCCGGAGCGCGTGTTCCGCCGGCTGCAGAACTCCTGGAACCCGCCGGGTGAGGGCGAGTTCAGCGGCTGGATGCGGATGTTCCGCAACGCGCGGCGCTGGCTGGGCTGAGTCGGCTCAGCGCGTCAGCGGCTTGTAGCGGATGCGATGCGGCTGGGCCGCATCCTCACCCTTGCGACGCTTGTAGTCCGCCGTGTATTCCTCGTAGTTGCCCTCGAACCACACGACTTCCGAATTGCCTTCGAAGGCGAGGATGTGGGTCGCGATGCGGTCGAGGAACCAGCGGTCGTGCGAAATCACGACGGCGCAGCCGGGGAACGCGAGCAGGCCTTCCTCGAGTGCGCGCAGCGTTTCGATATCGAGATCGTTGGTCGGCTCGTCGAGCAGCAGCACGTTGCCGCCGGACTTCAGCACCTTGGCCAGATGCACGCGGTTGCGCTCGCCGCCCGACAGTTCGCCGATCAGCTGCTGCTGCTGCGTGCCCTTGAAGTTGAAGCGGCCCACGTAGCCGCGCGATGAGGTCTCGTAGTTGCCGACCTTGAGCATGTCGAGGCCGCCCGAGATCTCCTGGAAGACGCTGTTCTTGTCGTTCAGCGCGTGCCGCGACTGGTCGACCGCCGCGAGCTTGACGCTGGGGCCGATGCGGATCTCGCCGGCGTCCGGCTGCTCGACGCCGGTCAGCATCCGGAACAGCGTGGTCTTGCCGGCACCGTTCGGCCCGATGATGCCGACGATGCCGCCCGGCGGCAGCGAGAAGCTCAGGTTGTCGATCAGCAGCCGGTCGCCGTAGGCCTTGCGCAGGCCGTTGACCTGGATCACGACGTCGCCGAGGCGGTCGCCCGGCGGGATGTAGATCTCGTTGGTCTCGTTGCGCTCCTGGAATTCGCGCGACGACAGCTCTTCGAAGCGCGCGAGGCGCGCCTTGCTCTTGGCCTGGCGTGCCTTCGGGTTCTGGCGCACCCACTCGAGTTCCTTTTCGAGTGTCTTGCGCAGTGCGTTCTGTTCACGCTCCTCCTGCGCGAGCCGCTTCTCCTTCTGGTCGAGCCACGATGAATAGTTGCCGTGCCACGGGATGCCGTGGCCGCGGTCGAGCTCGAGGATCCACTCCGCGACGTTGTCGAGGAAGTAGCGATCGTGCGTGACCGCGATGACCGTGCTCGGGTACTCATCGAGATAGCGCTCGAGCCAGGCGATGGACTCGGCATCGAGGTGGTTGGTCGGCTCGTCGAGCAGCAGCATGTCGGGGGCCGACAGCAACAGGCGACACAGCGCGACACGGCGCTTCTCGCCGCCCGAGAGCTTGTCGATCTTCGCGTCCCAGGCCGGCAGGCGCAGCGCATCGGCCGCGATCTCGAGCTTGCGTTCGAGTTCCCAGCCGCCCGCGGCATCGATGGCATCCTGCAGCGTGGCCTGCTCCTCGAGCAGCTTGTTCATCTGGTCGTCCGACATCGGCTCGGCGAACAGCTCGCTGATCGCGTTGAAGCGCTCGACCTTCGCGAACATGCCGCCGACGCCCTGGACGACTTCCTCGCGCACGGTCTTGGTCGGGTCGAGTTCCGGCTCCTGCGGCAGATAGCCGACCTTGATGCCGTTCTGCGGGCGCGCTTCGCCGTCGATGTTGGTGTCGATGCCGGCCATGATGCGCAGCAGCGTCGACTTGCCCGAGCCGTTGAGGCCGAGCACGCCGATCTTGGCGCCGGGGAAGAACGACAGGCTGATGTCGCGCAGGATCTGCCGCTTGGGCGGCACGACCTTGCCGACACGATTCATCGTGTAGATGTATTGGGCCATATCAGGAAAAACCTTGGAAAAGCGGGCGGTGCGGCATGCAGCCAGCGGGCCCGAACGGGCGCCGATTATGCTGCAGTTGCGCGCAATTGGCGACCGCAGCGGGCTGCGGACCCTGTGCTAGTCTCGGCGCCATGAAGGGTCGGAACGGATGGTGACAGCGTGAGCGCGCGTGTCTGCGTCGTGGCGGGCGAGCGCCTGGCGCGGTACGGGTTCGGCGACGGCCATCCTTTCGGTCAGGATCGCCACGCAGCCTTCCTGCGCGAGTTCGAAGCCCGCGGGCTTGATCGCCGCACCGATGTCATCGAGACGCGCGCGGCCAGCGATGCGGAGCTGCTCGCGTTCCACACGCCAGCCTATGTCGACATCGTCAGGCAGCGTTCGCTGACCGGCCAGGGTTATCTCGACGGCGGCGACACGCCCGCGTGGCGCGGCGTGTTCGAAGCCGCCAGCGACGTGGTCGGCGCGACCTTGCTCGCCACCGAACAGATCATGTCCGGCGCAGCACGGCGCGGGTTCGTGCCGATCGCCGGCCTGCACCATGCCGCGCGCGGCAGCGCCGCAGGTTTCTGCGTGTTCAACGACATCGGCGCCGCGATCGAACTGCTGCGGCGGGTGCACTCGATGTATCGCGTGGCTTATGTCGATATCGATGCGCATCACGGCGACGGCGTTTACTACGCCTACGACGACGACCCCGAACTGATCTTCGCCGATATCCACGAGGACGGCCGGCACCTGTATCCCGGCACCGGCTCGGAGCTCGAGATCGGTCGCGGCGAAGCGGCCGGCACCAAGCTCAACATACCGCTGCCGCCCGGCGCGGATGACGCCGCCTTCCAGGCGGTCTGGCCGCGCGTGCTCGAGCATCTGGAGCGCTTCGCGCCGCAGTTCCTGATCCTGCAATGCGGCGCCGACAGCCTGGCCGGCGATCCGATCACCCATCTGCGCTTCAGCGCCGCAGCGCATCGACAGGCCGCGGCGGATCTCGCCGTGCTCGCCGAGCGCCTCGGGCATGGGCGGCTGCTGGCGCTCGGCGGGGGCGGGTATAACCGGACCAACCTGGCCCAGGCCTGGAACGGCGTGGTCGAAGCGCTGGTCGACACCCCGGTCTCGGCCGACCGCTGACCCGGACGATCGGCGCGGTGGGCGGTCGGCCTCGGGCAGCCGTCCCGGCGGGTCCTTCGGGTACAATCCGGGGCTGACCTTTGACCCCCCATTCCCAAGGATTTGCCGATGTTTCCGACCAGCATGGTCATCGATGGTTTCGACCCAGAACTCGCGGCCGCGATGGCCGCCGAACGGCAACGCCAGGAAGATCACATCGAACTGATCGCCTCCGAAAACTACGCCAGCCCGCGCGTGCTGGCGGCGCAGGGTTCGGTGCTGACCAACAAGTACGCCGAGGGCTACCCGGGCAAGCGCTACTACGGCGGCTGTGAACATGTCGACGTAGCCGAGCAGCTGGCGATCGACCGCGCCAGGAAGCTGTTCGGCGCCGACTACGCCAACGTGCAGCCGCACTCGGGTTCGCAGGCCAATGCCGCCGTCATGCTGGCGCTGCTGAAGCCGGGCGACACGATCCTCGGCATGAGCCTCGATCACGGCGGCCATCTGACCCACGGGGCCAAGGTCAATTTCTCCGGCAAGCTGTTCAATGCGGTCCAGTACGGCATCCGTCCGGACAACGGCGAGATCGACTACGACGTGCTCGAGAAGCTCGCGCTCGAACACAAGCCGAAGCTGATCATCGCCGGCTTTTCCGCGTATTCACGGGTGCTGGATTTCCCGCGCTTCCGCGCGATCGCCGACCAGGTCGGCGCGTGGTTGATGGTCGACATGGCGCATGTCGCGGGTCTCGTCGCGGCCGGCTGCTATCCGAACCCGATTCCCTACGCCGATGTCGTCACGACCACGACCCACAAGACGCTGCGCGGTCCGCGCGGCGGCCTGATCCTCGCGCGCGCCAACGACGAGATCACCAAGAAGTTCAACTCGCTGGTGTTCCCGGGCACGCAGGGCGGCCCGCTGATGCACGTGATCGCCGCCAAGGCCGTGGCCTTCCTCGAAGCGCTGCAGCCGCAGTTCAAGACCTACCAGCAGCAGGTCGTCACGAACGCGCGCGCGATGGCGAAGCGCCTGCAGGCGCGCGGCTACCGCATCGTTTCCGGCGGCACGGACAACCACCTGTTCCTGCTCGACCTGTCGGACAAGCAGATCACCGGCAAGGAAGCCGACGCTGCGCTGGGTCGCGCCCATATCACGGTCAACAAGAACGCGGTGCCCAACGATCCGCGGCCGCCGGCCGTCACGAGCGGCATCCGCATCGGCACGCCCGCCGGCACGACGCGCGGTTTCGGCGTCGCCGAGTTCGAGCAGGTCGCGGACTGGATCGCCGACGTGCTCGACGCGAACGGTGCCGAGGCCACGATCGAGCGGGTGCGCGGCGAAGTCGCGGCGCTGTGCCGCCGATTCCCGGTGTACGGCGCGTGACGCCGGCCCGCTGACGCGCGGTCGGCGTCGCCACGGGTTGCGGAGCGCGGCACGTGCACTGTCCCTTCTGCGGTCACGAGGAAACCAAGGTCAACGACTCGCGGCTGGCGGCCGAGGGGCGCCAGATCCGCCGGCGCCGCGAGTGCCTCGCCTGCGGCGAACGCTTCACGACCTTCGAAACCGCGGAGCTCGTCATGCCACTGGTCGTCAAGCGCGACCAGAGTCGCGTGCCCTTCGATGAAAACAAGTTGCGCAGCAGTTTCGTCAAGGCGCTCGAGAAGCGGCCGGTCAGCCAGGAGTCGATCGAGGAGGCCGTCAGCCGCGTCGCGCACCGCCTGCGCAGCTTCGGCGAGCGCGAGCTGCCGTCGCGCCAGATCGGCGAGGTCGTCATGGAGGAACTGCGCCATCTCGATGAGGTCGCCTACGTGCGCTTCGCGTCGGTGTATCGCAGTTTCCAGGACGTCGAAGCATTCCGCGACGAGATCGAGCAGCTGCGGCGCCGACGGCGGCGTGATCCGCTCGAGGGGCAGCTGTCGCTGCTGCCCGGCGACAGCCCGGGTGGCCCGCGGCGCGGGCGCAAGCCATGACTGAGTTCTCCGCGTTCGACCGCGACGCGATGCAGCGCGCGCTGGCACTCGCGGCGCGCGGCCTCGAGTCGGCGCATCCGAACCCGCGGGTCGGTTGCGTCGTCGCACAGGGCGAACGCATCGTCGGCGAGGGCTTCCACGCACGCGCCGGCGAGCCGCACGCCGAGGTGTTTGCGCTGCGCGCCGCGGGTGCGGCCGCGCGCGGCGCGACCGCCTACGTGACGCTCGAGCCGTGCAACCATCACGGCCGCACGCCGCCCTGCGTCGATGCACTGCTCGCCGCCGGCATCGCACGCGTCGTCTACGCGTCGCACGACCCCGATCCGCGCGTCGATGGCGCGGGTGCGGCGCGGCTGCGGGCGGCCGGCGTCAGCGTCGCGGGCGGCCTGCTCGCCGCCGAGGCGGGCGAGCTCAACATCGGTTTCCTGTCGCGCGTGCGCCGTGGTCGCCCCTGGGTGCGGCTCAAGCTCGCGATGTCGCTCGACGGCCGCACCGCGCTCGCGAGCGGCGAGAGCCGCTGGCTGACGGGCGCTGCGGCGCGCGTCGATGTGCACGCCTGGCGCGCCCGCAGCGGCGCAGTGCTGACCGGCATCGGCACCGTGCTGGCCGACGATCCGCAACTGACGGTGCGGCGCGAGCCGGTGGCCGCGCGGCAGCCGCTGCGCGTCGTGCTCGACTCCCGCCTGCGGCTGCCGGCCGCGGCGCGCCTGCTGCAGGAGCCCGGCGAAACCCTGATCCTGACTGCAGCGGCCGGGGCATCCGCGGCGGCCGCGCGACTGGCGCGCCCGGGAACGGTGCAGGTCGAGTCGGTCGCGGCCGATGCCGCGGGCCGCATTGATCTGGCAGCGGCGCTGCAGCGGCTCGGCACCGCCGGCATCAACGAAGTCTGGGTCGAGGCCGGGGCCACGCTGTCGGGCGCGCTGCAGGCTGCCGGGCTCGTCGACGAATGGGTGCTGTATGTCGCACCGCTGCTGCTGGGGGCGGACGCGCGGCCGCTGCTGGATCTGCCCGGTGCCGCGACCCTGGCAGCAGCGCCGCGTTTCGTGACGCGTGACGTACAGCCGGTCGGGCCGGATGTCCGTATCATGCTGCGCTCCGGCGACGCCTGGTCGCCGCTCGAGGGCTGAGTCTGGTGTTCACCGGGATCGTGCAGGACGTGGGTCGGATCGCGCAGCAGGAGCCGCGCGGCGGCGACGTGCGGCTCGTCATCGCCGTCGAGCGGCTGTCGCTGGCGGGCGTGCAGCCGGGCGACAGCATCAGTGTCAGCGGCGTGTGCCTGACGGCGCTCGACCTGACGGCCGCGAGCTTCGCCGCCGATGTCTCGCGCGAGACGCTCGACGTCACGACGCTCGGCGCGCTCGCGGTTGGCGCGCGCGTCAACCTCGAGCCCGCGCTGCGCGCCGGCGATGCGCTCGGCGGCCATCTCGTCTCGGGGCATGTCGACGGCATCGCCGAGGTGGTGTCGGTGGCGGGCGATGCGCGCAGCGTGCGTGTCGTGTTCCAGTGCCCGCCCGGGCTCGGTCGTTACATCGCCCGCAAGGGTTCGGTCGCGATCGACGGCGTCAGCCTGACCGTCAACGAGGCTGAGGGCGACCGTTTCGGCGTCAACCTGATCCCGCACACGCAGAGCGTCACGACGCTCGGCGAACTCGCGCCCGGGCGGCGCGTCAACTTTGAAGTCGACCAGGTGGCCCGCTACGTCGAGCGGCTGCTGGCCGACAGGAACTGAAAGATGCACATCGTCAGGAATCCCGCTGCGAACACCAGCGGACTCGACTCGGTCGAGGATCTGCTGGCCGACATCGCCGCCGGCCGCATGGTCATATTGATGGACGACGAGGACCGCGAGAACGAGGGCGACCTCGTCATGGCCGCGAGTCTCGTGCGCCCCGAGGACATCAACTTCATGGCGCGCAACGGCCGCGGGCTGATCTGCCTGACGCTGTCGCGCGAGCGCTGCCAGCAGTTGCGGTTGCCGTTGATGGTCACGGACACCGACCGCGAGCATCGCACCAACTTCACGCTGTCGATCGAGGCGGCCGAGGGCGTCACGACCGGCATCAGCGCCTATGACCGCGCGCATACGGTGCGCACCGCCGTGCAGCCGGACGCCCGCCCCGAGGATCTGCGCCAGCCGGGTCACATCTTCCCGATCATGTCGCAACCGGGCGGCGTGCTGACGCGTGCCGGCCATACCGAGGCGGGCTGCGATCTGGCGCGCCTCGCGGGGCTCGAGCCCGCCGCGGTCATCGTCGAGATCATGAACGACGACGGCACGATGGCGCGCCGCCCCGATCTCGAGAAGTTCGCGAAGCAGCACAACCTGCGGATCGGCACGATCGCCGATCTGATCCGTTACCGGCTGCGTACCGAGCGTTCGGTCGAGCGCATCTCCGAACAGCTGGTGCAGACGGCGCATGGGCCGTTCCGGCTCTGCGCCTACCAGGACCACGTGCATCGCGACGTGCACCTCGCGCTCGTGCGCGGCGAGGTCAGCGCCGCGGAAGCCCTGCCGCTGGTGCGCGTGCACCTGACCGACACGTTGCGCGACGTGATCGGCGTGCAGGGCAGTGGCCGCACCTGGACGCTCGATGCCGCGATGCAGCGGGTGGCGCGCGAGGGTTGCGGCGTGATCGTCGTGCTGCGCGAGGCGGAGTCGCCGCGCGAACTGGCGGATGCCGTGCGGGCGTTGGGCGAACCGCATGCACCACGTGGCCCGGCGACGGGCGCCGTGCTGCGCACCTACGGCATCGGCGCGCAGATCCTCAAGGATCTCGGCGTGCGGCGCATGCGGGTGCTGTCGGCGCCGAAGCAGCTGCATGGCATCTCGGCCTTCGACCTCGAGATCGACAGCTATGTCGACGAGGGTGGCGCGGAGGCGCGGCCATGAACGAGGTGCCGACGAGTCTCGATGCACAGGGCCTGAGCGTCGCGATCGTCGCGGCACGATTCAATGACTTCATCGTTGCGAGCCTGCTGAAGGGCGCCACCGAGGCCTGGCAGAAGCACGGCGGCGATCCGGCGCGCCTGACGCTCGCACGCGTGCCCGGCGCGTTCGAGTTGCCGCTGGCCGCGAAGCAACTCGCGGCGAGCGGCCGCTATGACGCGATCGTCGCGCTGGGCTGCGTGATCCGCGGCGACACCGCGCACTTCGACTACGTGGCCGGCGAGGCCGCCGCCGGCCTGACGCGCGCCGCGCTCGACACCGGCAAGCCGGTGGTGTTCGGCGTGCTGACGGTCGAGAACGTCGAGCAGGCGCTCGAGCGTGCCGCGGTCACGCGCATGAACAAGGGCGGCGAATCGATGGACGTCGCGCTCGAGATGGCGAACCTGCTGCGCCAGCCGGCCTGCAGCCGACCCGCGCCATGAGCGCGCGCAGCAGCCGTCCTGAACTGCGCGCCGCGGGCGCGCGCTCGCTGGCGCGGCGTTACGCGATGCAGGCCGTATATCGCCTCGACGTCAACCCGGGTCCCTGGCAGGACGCGCTCGCGGAGCTTGCCACCGAGGACGACATGCGCAAGACGGATCGCGAGTACTTCGAGTTGCTGCTGCGCGGCGTCGCCGAGTCGCGCGACGCGCTGGATGCGAAGCTGGCTCCCTTGCTCGATCGCAAGCCACAGGATCTCGATCCGATCGAGCACGCCGTGCTGCTGGTCGGCATGCAGGAGCTGTGCGTGCACCCCGACGTGCCGTATCGCGTCGTCATCAACGAGGCGGTCGGCCTCGCGCGGCGCTACGGCGCCACCGACGGCCACAAGTTCGTCAATGCAGTGCTCGATCGCGCGGCACGCGTGCTGCGGCCGCTCGAGCATTGAAGCCGGGACGCTCGGCCGCGGTGTCGCTGGGCGAATTCGAACTGATCGAGCGCTGGTTCGCGCGGCTCGGCGCGCAGCGCGATGATGTCGTGCTCGGTGTCGGCGACGACGGCGCCTTGCTCGCACCACGCGCGGGCGAGCAGCTGGTCGCCGTCCTCGACACGCTGGTCGAGGGCACGCATTTCCTGCCGGACGCGCCGGCCGAGTCGGTCGGGCATCGCGCGCTCGCCGTCAATCTCAGCGACATTGCCGCGATGGGTGCAGAGCCGGCGTGGGCGCTGCTCGCGCTGACGCTGCCGCGGATCGATGCCGACTGGCTCGAGGGTTTCGCGCGCGGCTTCGGGCAGCTCGCGAAACGCCACGCGGTGGCGCTGGTCGGTGGCGACACGACGCGCGGGCCGCTCGCGATCAGCGTGCAGCTGCAGGGCTTCGTGCCACCCGGCGCGGCGCTGCGTCGCAGTGGCGCGCAGCCGGGCGACCT